>JAKQBV010000066.1 GCA_029573925.1 bacterium | reverse complement strand
GGTTGTTTGACGGATTCCAAACGCGCGGCGCGGATTTTCGCGTAATTGAATTTCCCCTTTTGCGTCATATCGGTGATTTTTACTCCGAGCGCGACGCTTTCACCGGGTTTGATTTTTCCTGTGATATCGAGCGAGTCCGCGCCCGAGAAAGTCTTTATCCTTTTGCCGTTGATGTAGATTTCCAACGATGTTTTTCCATCGAATTCGAGGAAAACAGGGCTGTCCCCGACGGGATAGCCGTTGATTTCAGAGGGCATGGTGAAGACTGTGGAGAAAACGCCCGACGGGTCTTCCCCCCAAGAGCGTGGCAAACTTACCGCGAGCAACCCGTCAGTGGTCTCGCCGGGCTTAATAGGTTTTGCGCCCGGTTTTGAGTCGAGGAGCCAGCCGCCGATGTCCTGTCGCGCAACATCCCGGAATCCTTGAGCCGTCGCTTGAGCGTTCCTCGCCATGACGACATCGTTTTTGGCGGCTATGCCCATCTTTGCCGTGCTTACATAAGGTTTCATTCTCACGAGGTCGGCGGGAGGTTCCGCAAGACATTTGAAACTAGCCGCGTTCAGTCCCGCGACGGCAACCGCAATAATGACAATGATGATTCTTTTTAAGTTCATAATCCTCTCCTTAGACACAATAACTTTTCCATTTTATAGCCATATCAGGATTTATGCCAGATTAACATGATTTCCACGAGGTTTTTTGCGACAAGTTTGTTTACTTGCCTGTTGGTTTTTTAAAAGAGCGTTAATTTGTATTTGTTACATGTTATAAAGAAACAGAGTTTGAGCTAATTTTTAACATCGAATTTAAAGGAGCGGTTTTTTATAGCGTTGCCCGCATGAAGCAGCGGCGCTATTCTATAATTGCATACCAGCCCGGATATTTTATAAAAAAAGTCCGGACTAGAGACGTCCGGCAGCGGCGAGAAGGAAATGGGAAGTTTTGACAGAACAGGGAGAAAGAACAAACGCGTGGAGTTGCACGCCTGAAGAGCTTGAGGCTGTCGGCACAACGATGGCCGCGTTCGCCGAAGGCGGAAACCTGATTGCCGCTCTCATCGCAGTGCAGCGGGAGGTCGGGTGGCTGCCTGCGGAGGGCATGAAAATCATCGCAGCCAAGCTGGGCGTTTCCGAGACCACCGTTTACAGCGTGGCTACTTTCTATAACAGGTTCAGGTTCGTGCCGCCGGGGCGCAGGCAGGTAAGTGTCTGCATGGGAACGGCCTGCCATGTGAAACGCGGCAATATTATTCTTGATTCATGGAAAAGACGTCTCGGAATAAACGAGGGGGAGACAACGCCGGACAGGGAGTACAGCCTAGACAGGGTGGACTGCGTAGGATGTTGCGCGATGGCTCCGGTAACGGTCGTGGACGGCGAGGCTAAAGGCAAGATGACTCCCGCGTCGGTGGACGGTCTTCTTGTTCAACACGGACTTGAAGACGGGCGCGGCGGCCCGGCTGCAACGAAAAACGGCGGCCCGGAGCGCGGTAATAAGGATGACTGACACGATATCCGACAGATTCGAAAAGTTGAAAAAAAAGGCCGCATCCGAGAGCGAAGGGCTTAAAGGCGGAGCGGAGGTCTTGATTACGGTCGGGACCGCAACCTGCGGTCGTTCGGCGGGCGCGCTTGAGACGCTTGCGGCGATAAAAGCGGCGGTCAAAGAAAATTCAATAAACGCTCGCGTGATGGAAGTCGGATGTCACGGACACTGTTACGCCGAGCCGCTTGTTTCAATATCGAAGCCCGGATGGCCTGAGATATACTACGGCAACATCACGGAGGGACTTGCTCCTTTTCTGATAAAGAGTTTTCTTGTGAACGAAGACCCGGCTCTGGAATGGGCGCTGGGCGCGGTGGAAGAAAACGAAATCGTGCCGTCCGTGTATTATTCGCCCCGGTTCGGCGGCGAGTTGCGCCGTCTGCTTGCCCGGTGCGGCAGGATTGACCCTGAGAATATTTTTCATTACATCGCCGAGGACGGGTACTCAGGATTGGTCAAGATGTTGAAGTCATCTCCGGTGGCGGCGATAGACGAGATAAAGAAGTCGGGTTTTCGGGGTCTGGGCGGCGCGGGGTTTCCGACATGGAGAAAATGGGCTGCGGTG
>JAKQBV010000061.1 GCA_029573925.1 bacterium | reverse complement strand
ACAGGTTGTCGGGACGAACGTCTGTCTTATGAATGTTTTCTACGATTCCGAACAGCGGATTCTTAAAATAGTGTCGGCGATTGACAATCTTATCAAAGGAGCCGCGGGACAGGCGATTCAGAACATGAACATAGTGTTCGGTCTGGAAGAGACATCCGGGCTGCTCGCCGCGCCGTGGATGCCGTGAGAAATGACGGAAGCGTTCAATAGCGAAGTTGCGCGGAAATCATATCTTGAAGCGGTGGCGGGCGGGCCGTGCGCGGTGGAGGGAATAGCCTGCGCGGGCGCTCACATCGGCCTGAAACCGAACGGCGCGCCGGACTGCGCCCTCTTCGTGTCGGAACAACCCTGCAAAACCGCCGCTTTCTTCACAACGAATAAACTCCTCGGCGCTCACATACCCGTCTTCAGGGAAACACTCAAGGCCAGCCGAAACAGGTGCCGCGCGCTGTTGGTGAACAGCAAGAACGCGAACTGCGCCACCGGCGAAAAGGGGGAGAGGGACAACCTCGCGGTGGCCGCCGCTCTTGCCTCCAAGCTTGGGGTTCCGCCGGAGATGTCTCTGTTTTGTTCGACTGGCGTAATCGGGCGCCCGCTGCCAGTAGACCTGATAAGCGGAGGGCTGGACTCTCTTGTGGCGGCGCTTTCAAAAGAAGGGGCGCTCTCAGCGGCGCGCGCCATCCTCACCACTGACACGCGCGAAAAGATGTTCGCGGTCTCCGTCAAACAAGGCGGAAAAAAATATCACATTGGCGGAGTCGCGAAAGGCTCCGGGATGATCGCTCCCAACATGGCAACGATGTTCGCTTTCATATTCACCGATATCGACATCCCTTTCTCGATGCTGCGCTCGGTGGCGGCCGACTGTGTGGACAAGACATTCAACTCAGTGTCGGTCGACGGCGATATGAGTCCGAACGACACTGCGCTGGTAATGGCCAACGGAATGAGCGGGGTGAAGCTGGACGCGAAAGACACAGGCGGACGCGAGAAGTTCAGAGAAGCGCTCTGTCTTGTCGCCGGAGCGCTCGCGCGGGAAATCGCAAGAGACGGCGAAGGAGCCACTAAACTGGTGTCCATTGAGATAGCCGGAGCGGCGTCGGAAGCGGACGCGAGGCGGATGGCGCGAGGGATCGCTGAGTCGCTGCTTGTCAAAACCGCCATCTTCGGCGGCGATCCCAACTGGGGAAGAATCGTTTCAGCGGCGGCCACAAGCGGAGCCGCTCTAGACCCGGCAAAAGCTCGGCTGGACATCGACGGTCTCAGGGTGTACGACAAGGGCAGGATTGCCGAGGCCCCGGACAGCATATTTAAAGGCAAAGAAGTGACGATAAAGCTGGACGCCGGAGCGGGTCGCTCTTCAGCCCGCTTCTGGTCTTGTGATTTATCTTACGACTATGTTAAGATTAACGCCGAATATACGACGTGACGGGAGCGGATTTTGAAATTCTCGGAAGCATCTGAGTTGGACAAAAAACATGTGTTTCAAACGTACAGGCGAACTCCGCTGATGCTGGAACGCGGCGCGGGCGTCTATGTTTACGACGACTCCGGGAAACGCTATCTGGATTTTGTGACAGGGCTTGCGGTGAACGCGCTGGGCCACTGCAACAAACGCGTGGCGGCGGCGATAAGCGCGCAGGCGCGCAAGCTGTCCCACGTTTCCAACCTTTACTACACCGAGCCGATGCTCAGGCTGGCAGGACGGCTGACCTCCCTGTCCGGCATGGACAAAGCTTTCTTCTGCAACAGCGGCGCGGAGGCTAACGAGGCGGCTATCAAGCTTGTCCGCAGGTTCCACTCCGAAGTCCTCAAAGACGGACGCCATGAAATAATCTGCTTCAAGAACTCGTTCCACGGCCGCACGCTGATGACTCTGACCGCCACCGGACAGGACGTGTATAAAAAAGGATTCGACCCGCTGGCTCCCGGTTTCAAGCACGCGATTTTCAACGACATCGATTCTGTGGAAAAAGCGATAACAAAAAAGACAGCCGCCATCATGATTGAGCCGGTGCAGGGCGAAGCGGGAATTTATCCGGCATCCCCGAAGTTCATGCGAGGGCTTGCCGCGCTCCGGAACAAACACGGGATTCAACTGATATTCGACGAGGTGCAGTGCGGATTGGGCAGGACGGGGACGTGGTTCGCGTTCGAGCATTACCGTGTCAGGCCCGACGCGGTGACTCTGGCAAAACCGATAGGCGGAGGCCTGCCGCTGGGAGTCATGATGGCGCGGGGAAAACTTGCCGAAGGATTCGCGCCGGGAGCGCATGCTACGACTTTCGGGGGCGGCCCTGTCGCCTGCGCTGCCGCAAACGCGTTTCTCGACGAGGTGGAAGAGAAGAAACTGCTCGACAACGTGAAATCTATGGGCGAACTTATTGTCGCCGGCGTTGAAAAGCTCCGCAAGAGCGGCCTCGGCATCCGAGAAGTCAGGGGCAAGGGCCTGATGCTCGCGGTCGAGCTTGAAAACGATATCGCGGC
>JAKQBV010000054.1 GCA_029573925.1 bacterium | reverse complement strand
ACTCTTTCATATCCATGTTCCTGTTGCCCAGCAGGTAACATTCCCCGGTCCGCCCCCGCTCGAACGCCGCGAGCATTCCTTTTGCCGCGTCGCGCGCGTGTATGAAGTTGCGGCCTCCCGGCGGGTAGAATGGCGGCCTCATATCGGCAAACCTTGATATCATTTTCCCAGAACTGGGGCCGGAATCGAACGGGCCTATCATAAATGTCGGATTCACCACCACAACGTCCAGCTTGCCGTCTGCGGCATGCTTCAACGCGATTCTTTGCGCTTCAAGCTTGGAATCAAAATAGGCTAGGCCGAAATCGGCGTATTTAAAAGGAGTCGTCTCGTCTCCGGGCCGCTCTTTTGTTCCATATCCGAAAGAACTGGCGGAACCGACATGGACGAACCTCTTCACGCCCGCTTTTACCGCCGCGTCCAGCATATTCCGCGTGCCTTCCACGTTCACGGCGGTGATTATGGGAGCCTTGGGTGGCCACAGGGCGGTGGACGCCGCGACATGGTACACCGCCTCGCACCCCTTCGCCGCTTTCGCCAGTCCGTCGGCGTCAAGTATGTCTCCGGTTATCCGCTCTATAGGCAGACCGTCGAGAGTGCGCGACAGGCTTTTCGGATGCACTATCGCCCGCGCTTCGATTCCTCTTTCTATCATTTCCCTGACCAGGTTGCCTCCAAGAAGCCCGTCGGCTCCAGTGACAAGAGCTTTCATGTTATTCATCCTCCCTGCCGCCGTTCTAACCTAGTTATTTCCAGTATTTGCGAAAGGTTAGGTTAAATTCGGCGATATGTCTTGACAGTCTTTGACCGCTCGGTTAATATAATGACAGGAGTTGACCATTCGGTCAAGATGTTGGCAAATAAAACTGTCAGACATTTCGGCGGCGGTGATAGAGATGAACACGTTAACAAAAAAAGACGTCTTTACCGAAAATGAAACGAAGGTGTCCGAGCCGGACGCCAGAGAAAAGATTTTCAGGGCGGCGGAAGAGTTGTTTATCGAGCGCGGACACGACGGAGTGAGTGTTAACGACATTGCGGAGAAGGCGGGTGTCGCGAAAGCTCTCGTGTTCTATTATTTCGAAAGCAAAAAGAACCTATTTGACAACGTGCTGGACGTGTACTACAAGGCGCAGGCGCAGGCGTTGATAGGCGCATTGACCGCGGGAGGGACTGCGAGGCAGAAGGTTCACGCCGGTATGGAAGCGTATCTGGATTTCGTGGAGTTGAATCCCGGTTACGCGCGGCTGATTCAGAGAGAGATATGTTCGAGGTCGCAGAGTCTGGAGAAAATAGCGCAATACATGGAGCCGTTGCAGAGGTGGGGAGAGGTCGCGTTCGGAGCTTTGCTGCCCGGCGGCGGGGCGGTCGCCCCCAGACATTTTTTCGTCACTCTGTTCGGGCTGGCGATAAATTACTACACATACGCGCCCGCGCTTGAGTTGCTTTGGAAAGGCGATCCTCTGGCTAAAAGCGCTCTGGCCGAACGCAGGGAGCATGTCAGGATGGTGGTAGACGCAATGCTGGACAAGTTTGCCGACGCGTCGGTTCTTGACGGTTGAAGCGCGACCGAGCGAGGGGGACTAACGATGCTGACTCTTGAGAAAAACAAAAACCGGATTGCCGAGTTGCGCGACAGGTATATTCTGGAGACTCCGAAGATTTCAATCCAGCGCGCGAAGTATTACACCGAAAGCTGGAGGAAGACGGAAGGCTCCGGACTGACCGCCGGCGAGCGCGTGGCTCTCGCTATGAAGAACGTGTATGAAAACATGGACATGCATGTCGAGCCGGAAGACCTCATCGCGGGATACTGGACGGAAGATTTCATGGGCATCCCCATCGACATTGAGCGGGGCGTGTTCAACGGGGTTTTTAAAACCGAGCTTGCGCGCGGATCGATAATGAGATTCAGATTCAAGTCTCTAGGCGGCGCTCTTTCGTATCTGATCGGCAAACGCGGTCTGCGTGATTTCGCGCGAAATATGAAAGCGTCCCGCGCCGCCGGGCAGCAGCCCATGAATCTCGAAATAAAAACGATGGACGAGCGCGAAATAAATAGATATGTGATTGATCCGGAAGACAGGAAAGTTCTTGTCAACGAGCTTCTTCCGTTCTGGGAAGGAAAAACGGTCGTCGAAGAGGTAGACCGTCGGTTGATGTTGTCGGGGCTGCTCGGCGAAGACATGCGGGAATTCAGCCTCGCGCTCCCAACTATCACCTCCCGGCAGACTATGATGGTGTCGATCTGCTCGACGATATCCTCTTATCAGGGGCACGTGATAATTGATTTCGACACGGTGGTGAAAAAGGGGCTTTTAAAGATGAGAGAAGAGGCCGCGCAAAGAACCGCGGCTTCGGCGGACGATGAAACGCGGGCTTTCCATCGCTCTGTTGAAATGGCTCTCGACGGAGCGATTATTTTCGCGCGCAGGCTGGCAGACGCCGTTAAAGCCGCGCTCGAAGACGAACTTGCGCCTGAGAACAGGGTCGCTCTTCGCGCCTCTCTGGAAAACTGCAAAACCGCTCCCTTGATGCCGGCGGAGACTTTCATGCAGGCTGTTCAGGCGGCGTGGACGGTCAAGACGGCGGTGGAGCTTGCTCATCCGGTCAACCTTCACAGCTTCGGTAGGATGGATCAGATTTTTTATCCTTATTACAAAAAAGACATCGAGGCCGGAGTAATAACGCGGGAGGAAGCGCGCGCGGCGCTCGAAGAGCTTCTGCTCAAAACAATGTCCCAGAACATACGTCCCGAATCAAACATGCTGAGCAATTTCTATCACCGGTTCCTCGGCTCGTCGCCTGTCACGGTTGGCGGGGTGAGGCCCGACGGGACGGACGGCACGAACGAGTTGACTTATCTGTTCTTGGAAGCGGCCGCGAGAGCCAAAGCGGTGACCAACGTTTCTCTCCGCGTGCACAAGGATTCTCCTGAAGACCTGCTTCCGGCGGCGGCTGAAGCGGTTTTCACGGGCGGCTCGAATATTTCTCTTTTCAACGACGATATCAATGTCGAGTCGATGCGCCGGCGCGGTTTTTCCGACGCTGACGCCCGCGACTACGCCGTTATGGGTTGCGTCGAGATGCTGTGTCCGGGCAAGACCGGCGGCATGAGCGCTTCGGCTCTGCTCCTTTCACGGCTGCTCGACCTTACTTTGCGCAACGGCAACTCGCTCACCATGATGGGCCTTATCAAAAACGTCGGACTCAAGACCGGCGAGCCGGAATCGTTCGACTCTTACGAGAGTTTCGAGGAGGCTTTTCTCAAGCAAGCCCGGCATCAGATAAAACTCATCGCCGACGCGTCGAATATCAAGGACGATGTCTTCGCCGACATGCTTCCTGCTCCTCTGATCTCCGCGTTCATGCAGGGATGCGCGGAAAAGGGCAGGGATGTCGTCAACGGCGGCGCTCTGTACGACCTCAGCGGCATTTCCTTCATTAACAGCATCGCCAACGTTTCCGACTCTCTTTTAGTGATTAAAAAACTCGTTTTCGAAAAACGCAAGTTCGCGCTCCGCGAAATAATCGAGGCGATAAACGTGAACTATGCCGGACTCGAGGACCTTCGGCGCGAGATAGCCGGAATTGAAGGCAAATGGGGGAACGGGTTCGCGGAGACGGACGAGTTGGCGCGGCGGGTGACGAACGCGATGTTCGATGAGACTTACAAATACAAGACCAGCCGGGGCGGAGTCTTCGTCCCTTACGTTATAAGCATGACCACTCACACGATAGACGGCAGGTTGTCCATAGCCACTCCCGACGGACGCCGCGCCGCGACCCCGTACGCCGCGAGTTGCAATCCTTACAACGTCGAAAAGAACGGCGTGACGGCGGCTATGAGGTCGGTGGCTTCGCTCGATTTCACACAGATACTCGGCGCGGCGGTCAACATGAAGTTTCATCCCTCCGCCGTCGGCGGGACGCAAGAGGCAAGGAAGAAATGGGCCGCGCTCATACGCGCATATTTCAAGATGGGCGGCGCTCAGTTGCAACCCACCGTCGTGTCTTCCGAAACCATGCGCGCCGCCCAGAATGACCCGGACGCTCACCGCGATTTGATAGTGAAAGTCGGCGGATACAGCGCTTATTTTACCGAACTCGGCAGGGAGATTCAGGACGAGGTGATAGCCCGCACTGAGCAGAATATTGCCTGACAGCAAACAAATGCCCGACGCGCAAGGCGGCTTCATCCGTTGCGCGGACGGCTCAAACACTAAGAGGAGGTTGGGAATGGGGTTTATCAGAAGCAAAGAGGAAATTGAAAATTATTACGGATTCGCAACAAGAAGGTTCGACGGCGCGCAGATGCTCGGCATCATGTACGAGACGGAAGCGGACGTGATAGCGAAACTGCTGCCGCCGCCGCTGGAGCCTGCGGCCGAGCCGTGGGCGCTTTCC
This sequence comes from bacterium, assembly GCA_029573925.1. Lineage (GTDB taxonomy): Bacteria > UBP15 > UBA6099 > UBA6099 > UBA6099 > UBA6099. Next base: position 2,104 of record JAKQBV010000054.1, on the reverse strand, counting down.
TACATCTCGAACTTTCCGGACACGAACCTCGGGCCGGGATACAGGGAGTGCGCTCTTTTCATCAGATGCCAATATAAAGGCGAGGTCGGCAACTACTGTCTGTCCATGCCCCTCGACGGCGACGACGACCGCATTTTCAACGGACGCGAAATCTACGGATTCCCGAAGAAAACAGCGAAGATAACTCTGAACCGCGACGGCAAAGTGGTAGAAGGGTCGGTCGAGCGAAGGGGCGTCCGTTTCGCGACTATCAAGGCGGAACTGGCTGTCAAAATGGCCGAGCCGCCACTTAAAGTCGGCCCCAGTTTCCTCTTCAAGTTCATGCCCCGCGCCGACCTCAAACCCGGCTTCGACGGCCCGATTCTCCTTGTCAGGCAGCGCACGGAAATCGTCTATCATTCCTTCGAGATGGGCATGGGAAAAATCACATTCGAGCCTTCCGCGCACGACTCTTGGAGCGAAATCGTCTGCAAGCGTCCAGTGGCGGCATACTTCTTCACAAGCGACACCATCATGCATCCCGGCGAAGTCGTCGGCGAGGCCGACCCGGACGCTTTCCTTCCTTACTCGTTCGCAAGAACTGACTGGGGGTTCGAGAAATGATCGATTTTAAACCGACGCAGGAACAGCTTGAGTTGCAGAAGATGGCGAAGAAGTTCGCCCGCGAGGTGATAAGGCCCGCCGAGCTTGCCATAGATAAAATGCAGAATCCGGACGAAGCATACGCCAGCCCTGAATTCAGGAACACTTTGAGGCAGGCATACGAGTTGGGATTCCACAAGATGACTATCAACGTCCAGCACGGAGGGCTTGGTCTGGACCCGCTTAGCGCCGCGCTGGTCTGGGAAGAACTCGCTGTCGGCGGCGTAGGCATTCCCGCCACTCTACTCGCCGGAATGGTCGCCCCCGCGTTCCTCAGCGTTCTCGCCGGCGGCAAAAAAGAACTCATCGAAAAACATGTCGTCCCTTACTGCGATGACACCAAAGCCGAGCACATATCCGCATGGGGCAGCTCCGAAGGCAACATCGGCTCGGACGGCAGCAACTACTACGACCCGTGCGTCCATCACGAAACATCCGCGAAAAAAGAAGGCTCCGAATATGTCATCACCGGAGCAAAATCCAGCTTCGTCAGCAACGGCAGCATAGCCGACCTGTTCCTCGTGTTCGCCTGTGTCGACCCGTCAAAGGGGATAAAAGGCTCAGGCGTATTTCTTGTTCCGCTGGGGCAGGGCGTCGAACGCGGCAAATCTATGGACAAGTTGGGCATGAGAGCGTTGAATCAAGGCGAAGTGTGCTTCGACGGCGCGCGCATCCCGGAGGGCAATATGATTATGCCGCCCGGAGACAACTATCCCACCATTCACAACGCGATAAAGACAGTCGGCAACATCGGCGTCGGATATCTGGCCGTCGGGCTGATGCGCGCCGCGTACGAAGAAGCGTTGCAATACGCCAAAGAGCGAGTGCAGTTCGGCAAACCGATATTCCAGCATCAGGCAATAGGCTTCAGGCTGTTCGAGGCGTATCAGGCGATAGAAGCCGCGCGCGGACTCCTTTGGAAAGCGTCTTGGACGCTCGCCAACAAATTCATGGGCGACCTCAAACTTTCCGCCGCCGCCCGCGTCTTTGCCACCAACCTTGCAATGAAGCACACCGTTGAAATGGTCCAGATACTCGGCGGCTACGGCATCTCCAAAGAATACAACTTGGAGAAATACATGCGCGACGCAAAACTGCTGCAAATCATGGACGCCACAAACGAGATAATGACCATCAAAGGCATGGCCATGCTGTGAACTGAATCAACGGCGCGCAGTAAATATAATTTATTAGATGATATTTCCCATTGCCCAGTGTGCCATGTACAATTCTTATTCCCTTGTACATGATGCCTTATAGCTAACTGTAAATGAGAAGTTTCATTTAATTCTTAGTATGGGCCGCTATCGAAAAACAATGCTGGAAGGTTTTTTTATTGGCATTCCGTGTGAAAGAGCCATGCTACGGCCCGGCAACGTGCATTCTGGCAACAATGCTGTTCAATCAAGCGACCTCCAAGAATAGTTGATTCCGGCGCAAAAACCCCGTGATGTGCGGGGTT
>JAKQBV010000034.1 GCA_029573925.1 bacterium | reverse complement strand
CGCCCCTATCGCCATAAGCAGCGTCAGAAGATAGCCTACCGACTTCACCGCGAGGCTGAGCGCCAGTAGCCCTTGCAGAATCTTCGCTCCGTACTGCAACTCCGCCACGTCGTCCATCCCCGATATCCTGTCCGCCACATCGTCTATGTGCCTCGGGTCCCCCACCCTCACCACTATCGTGTGCGGCAATGGGTTCTCCTCCGGCGGCATGTCCAACGAAAGATTTAAATCCTCCTGAAGCTTGTCCAACGCCCGGCTCGGCGACACGTACTCCACCCTTCTGACATGCGACAGCTTCATGATTTCATCCTGCAACTGCTTGATTCTGTAGTTGTCCGTTTTCTCTTTTAAGAACGCCCGGATTTCAACCTGAGAAGTTATCTCAACAAAAATATTGTTAATGTTAGTGATTATCGCCAGCGACAAACCGAACGTCAGAAGAGACACCATTGTGGTGCTCGCCGCCGCCGCCGTCATCAGCGGGTTCCGCGTCAGGTTCTTCCACAACTCCTGAAAAAAGAAAATCGTGTTGCGTCCCAATTATCTACTCTCCGCGAACGTCTTCCAAAGATTCCGCGCAATGCGCGAACCCCGGCTGCTGGTCCGAAACCACTATGCCGTTCTCTATCCTGACGATGCGCTTCCGGCTGCGTTTCACCGTCTCCATGTCGTGCGACGCCACAAGTATCGTCGTTCCACGCGTCGTCTGTATCTCCAACAACAGCTTGATGATTTCCATCGATGTGTCCGGGTCGAGGTTCCCCGTCGGCTCGTCCGCAAGAAGTATCAGCGGGTCGTTCACAATCGCCCTCGCGATGCTGACGCGCTGCTCCTGTCCCTTGGCCAGCGACCCCGGCAGCGAATCCAGCTTGTCCTCAAGCCCCACCAGCTTCACCACCTGCGGAACCCTTCTCTCTATCTCATAATCGGACGCCCCTATTACGTGCAGCGGGTACGCCACATTCTCATACACCGTTTTTGTCGGCAGCAGCCGGAAGTCCTGAAACACCACTCCCACCTTCCGCCTCAGGTGCGCTATCTGCCGCTCGGAATAATCATACGTGTCTTTCCCAAGAACTCTTACAGAACCCCGGCTCGGCATGATGTCCATGTAAACCATTTTCAGCAGCGAAGATTTGCCGCAACCTGTCGGCCCGACAAGAAATGATATCTCGCCTTTCGAAAAGGACAAACTGACATCCTTAAGCGCATGCACTTTGTCTTTGTGGTAAATCAGATGGACTCGTTTGAAATCAATCATATCAATAGATATTCATTCGGTCGCGCCGCATTGCGGCTGATAGAAAAAAACCCCTTGGAAACCTCGGGGTTTTTCGCTTTTCACATTTCTTGCTCTCGCAAGTCTTTTTATCAGAAATAAACTACCGCGCCGAACCTCTGCGTCCGCTCAAGTCCCAGTCCGGACTTGTTCTTGAAAGAATAGTTTATTTGCCACTGATTGCGGGTGAATCCCAGCCCCGCCGTCACGACCTCGTCGTCCACGCCGGCGCGCACCACGAATTCCTCCTGCAATTTCTTCTCTATCCCAAAGTGAACTGTGGACTCCTCGCCAAGGTCGCTTATCTGTATCGCATACAGAGAATCGTTGTCGGATTTTCTTGAGAATCCTACGCTGATGTTGGGATTCATCTTGTCGGCGGAAACATCCCGATCCGTGTTTTGAGTTTTTAACTCGCCGAACAAATCCTGTATCGTAGCCCCTACAGTCGTCGCTTCGTCCACAAGATAGAGCAACCCGACATCCACGGAGAACCCATCGCCGGATAGCCCGTATGCGGTAATCCCGCTGCCGGGATTCCTTGAGCTGTCTATCGTGGCCGGAGGATTATATTTCTGTTTTCTCCATTTAACGGCGGCCCCTATATAAGTCTGAGGGTCAACCTGCCTTGAGCCTGCGATGGTGTACATGTCATCCGTCCAGTCGCCTCCGCCCATCAGGAAGTCGCTGGCGTCAATGTGCGACCACGATGCCCCGTATCCGCCGTCCGCATACGCGACATGGTTGTAGTCGATGCCCCATCCGTACAAGTCGGTGTGGCTGATCTGAGCCTGCCTGTTTTTTACGAGCGCAAGACCGGCGGGGTTCCAATAAATCGCGCTGGCGTCGTTTGCCACCGCCACGAAAGCGTTGCCCATCGCCTGCGCGCGCTCTCCGACCGTAGGCATCCCGGAATCCGCGCTTCCGGCGAACGCCGCCGCAGGCACCATCGCCGCTATTATCGCGGCTGCCGCCGCTAGGACTTTCATTCTCCGCATCTGCGTTGCTCCCACTGTTTTATTTCATTACAACTATGCCTTTGGTGTAATCCAAAGTGCTCCCGCCAAAATTCGAGCCTGTGCATACCGCGTAGATATTGAATATATACATCCCGTTCGCCACATATCGATTTCCACCCTCGTACGTCGTCCCGTCCCACACGCATCCTTCCTGCCAGTTGCACATATTGCAATACTGCGGCTGCGACGCGCTGCACGAACTGAGCGACACCGTCGAACTGTCCAGATGCCTGATGAGCCTTCCGTCCAGAGAGTATATCCTCGCGGACACATCCGCCGTGTCGTTCAACTGGAAGAATACCTTTAAAACCAAATCCCCGCCCGCCCTGAATGGGAATGAACTCGGATACGGATGGTTACCATCAACGAAATAGAAATGTGTTCCTTTGATTATGTCGTCTCCGGAAATCATCCCGTCATCATTGATATATATTGATTCCGCGTCTTCAGGATCGAATTCCGGCGGATACGATGTTTCCAACCCCATCGAGCTTTGCGCCACTATAGCGAAATAGATATCCGTCCCCGACTTTACCGCAGTTCCGGGAATGGTCGCCGTCACGTCGCCGTTTGGCAACAGCGACGATATCAGATTCAACTGCGTCAACGTGGGAGTTCCGGAATCGTTAGTGTAATAGAACTTCAACTGAGTAATCCCGCCGCCTTCCGGATCCGTTACGTTGAACTTAACGTTTATTGCTCCGTTCTCGATAAACGGCTTTTTCAATTCCTGCATGACGACAACCGGCGGGTCTCCGCATCTGCATTTGACCGAACTTGTCGTCACAGGATCACTGCTCAGACAACTCGAGCTCGCTCCTACGACGTTGTAGGAAACATAGGTGTCATTTAAAGTTGTTTCTGCGGTAAAAGGCGACGACGTTTTGGGAACGGTAGCCCCGCCCGAAGTCGGAGTTACATCGACACGGATGTCATTACATGGAGTGTAAGGAGTTGTGCCGCCCTTTGTAGTCGTGCATCCCGTCGGAAGAGTAAAAGCCATTGAAATATCCGCCGGAGTGCCGTCAGTGTCGCTTGAGCACGTGCCAGCTCTCCCCTGACATGTGAGGCTGCTCACAGACGGCTGCCTCGTAAAACAAGGAACTTTCGATATGTTGATAACCGTCGAAATGCCTTTATGCTGAACCGCGCATCCGCAAGCTTCAGTCAGCAATTCGCAGAAGTTCCCGTCGAAAAGGTTGGTGAAAGAGTCGAACGCAAATGTGTACGCCGCCGTCGTTTCGCTTGAATATATGTTTTTGAAAACCAAGCTCTGCATAAGCAGGTTCGTGTTCGCCGTGGATTTTCCGAGCGTCCCCTGCACCACTTTAGCGTAATAGTTCCCGCCTTCCACGGTGATGAAATCATCCACCAATCCGACCGTTAGCGAAGAAGAAATATCATTCCATATAACAGGATATGAACCGCAGACTGAAGTCGGGGAATCGCCGTCGCAGAGGTCTCCGGGAGGCGGAGAAGTTTTTGCCGTTCTTGCGTCATGGCAGTTGCAACTCGCCGGATTTCCCATCGCGGGGTCGAACTGTATCTTTGACTGATATGCGTCCAAAGTCTTTTTGGTAGTCCCGTCCTGTTGAAAAACCACGTCTAAAGCTATCTCGGAATCAGTGGCGAAAAACTCCACTTGTTTCGGAGTCGTTCCCGCGCCGGAGTCGCAAACCGCCGCGTCCGTCAACGTATAGCTTCCGTTTTTCAACATGCACAGGTGGGCGTTGGCCGCGCTCCCGAACATTACCGTAATTGCGAGAATCGTTGCGTGAAATATATATCTCCTAATCACCAACGTATTCCTCCTTGCAGGATATCCCTTTTTTGCGCGCCGCCGCTTTCCGCCTGTCGGCCCGGTCATGCAGATACTATACTATATATATTTCTTTTTCAAGCGCCTTGAACCTTCAATTCTTTCATCCCTATTATTTCACAAATCCTTTATTGAATACAATACTTAAAAGAAATTTTCCATATAGCATAATTATTGCCTAAAAACATCCCCTTCAAACCCAAACGTTTATATTTGCAATTAACCGAATGCAAATATTCCCCTTCCTCATCCACATCGCCTATATTGTGTGATTTGGCCTAACCCCGTAAACTTCTTTGTTCCTTAATATATGATTTGCAAAATCAGCGTCCTTTCCATCTATCGACCGGATTTCTCGCCCTCGCTTCTGCCTGCGCTCCTCTACATAAAAGCTTAGAATCCCAAAGCAACACCTCGCGCCGCATTGATATTCCATATCGACAACCCCTCATCCTTTTGCTAAACCCGAATCCGTCGTAAGGATTTCGGAGCGATTATTCAGAGCGGATGAAACGCGGACAGTAAGGCGCATTTTTTGCAGGGGCGAAGCCTGACCCGCCAATTAACAGCGTCCGGGCGGGGTTTCCCAGCCATGAATATATTTGGTGTAGCACAATCTTTTTATTGTGTATGATGAGGTTCGCCGCTATGAAAATTGCCCCTGTTCACCGGCTCTATCGGCGAATCCGCCATATACTTGTTATAAGATGTTTTGTTCATTGTCGTGTGCCATTCTCAAAGTTCTTTCCTTTGAACATGTAGCTTTGTCACTAAACTGCTTATAATAAATTTCCTGAGTATCTCTGAAAATCAGATAGTTCTGACAATAAATATATGGCTTTTGTAAAAAGGTTTTTAGTTCGTCTAATTTGGATTGCGACAATTCATTGTTGCTTTCATATAAACGACTTCAGTCGCTTTTTTAATAAAGGCGATGAATCGCCGCAGTCCAAATTTACGCAATTTCACTATCTGAGTTTTAGTGGCAATCAGGAATTTTTTAGATTTGACTTTTGAATAAATAGATAAAAACAAGGAAATTGACAAGCAGTATAAATCAAAAAAGCCTGCTTTCGCAGGCTTTTTTCAGAACTTGACAATTGAATAGTGAAGGGTTGACCCGTTGCAATCGACCTGGAGTACGCCGGAAAAGCTCGCATCTCCGCAGAGCTTCCTTGCGTATTCTTCTCCTTAGAAAGGAGGTGATCCAGCCGCAGCTTCCGCTACGGCTACCTTGTTACGACTTCACCCTCCTCACCAGGCACACCTTAGGCGCTTCCTTCCCTTGCGGGTTAGGTCAGCGACTTCGGGTGCACCCGACTCGGGTGGTGTGACGGGCGGTGTGTACAAGGCCCGAGAACGTATTCACCACGGCGTGCTGATCCGCGGTTACTAGCGATTCCAACTTCATGGAGTCGAATTGCAGACTCCAATCCGAACTTGGGCCGGCTTTAAGGGATTGGCTTCACTTCGCAGTGTTGCGACCCGTTGTACCGACCATTGTAGCACGTGTGTAGCCCTAGGCATAAAGGCCATGCTGACTTGACGTCATCCCCACCTTCCTCCAGTCATAAACTGGCAGTTTCCCTATAGTTCCCAACTTAATGATGGCAAATAGGGATAAGGGTTGCGCTCGTTGCGGAACTTAATCCAACACCTCACGGCACGAGCTGACGACAGCCATGCAGCACCTGTCACCAAGTTCCCCGAAGGGCACTCCCCTTTTTCAAGGGGATTCTCGGGATGTCAAACCTAGGTAAGGTTCTTCGCGTTGCGTCGAATTAAACCACATGCTCCACCGCTTGTGCGGGCCCCCGTCAATTCCTTTGAGTTTTAATCTTGCGACCGTACTCCCCAGGCGGGGCGCTTAATGCGTTAGCTTCGGCACAGGAGGGGTCGATACCTCCCACACCTAGCGCCCATCGTTTACAGCTAGGACTACCAGGGTATCTAATCCTGTTCGCTCCCCTAGCTTTCGCTCCTCAGCGTCAGAAACGGTCCAGAAAACTGCCTTCGCCATTGGTATTCTTCCTGATATCTATGCATTTCACCGCTACACCAGGAATTCCATTTCCCTCTCCCGTCCTCTAGCCGGGCAGTATCACGCGCATTCCCCGGGTTAAGCCCGGATCTTTAACATGTGACTTACCCAACCGCCTACGAGCTCTTTACGCCCAATGAATCCGGATAACGCTTGCGCCCTACGTATTACCGCGGCTGCTGGCACGTAGTTGGCCGGCGCTTCCTATAGGGGGTACCGTCAGCCGTCGCAGCTATTAACTACGACGGGGTTCTTCCCCCCCGACAGGGCTTTACGATCCGAAGACCTTCATCACCCACGCGGCGTCGCTCCGTCAGACTTTCGTCCATTGCGGAAAATTCCTCACTGCTG
>JAKQBV010000018.1 GCA_029573925.1 bacterium | reverse complement strand
GACCGCCCGTTGCTTGTCCTGCGCGGAAGGCTCTCTTCCCTGCGTTCCAGTATACGCGGGAGCCGGTGTTGCCCGCTCCTGCGGCCCCGTGGAAGGTCACGTCGTAGCCGTCGATGCCGGTGTCGAGGCCCGTCACAATGTCGCCCTGCACGTCCAGCGTGGCCGCAGGGGTTGTCGTGCCGATGCCTATGCTGCCGTACGTGCCGAATCCTGCCCCCGGCCCGACGAACAGTGTCGGCAAATCGCTGTTGAATCCGATCATAAGAGAATCGGCAATGTTATTGTCAAGCGGAGTCGCTCCGCCGAAGCCTCTGCCTATCGTCATGGAGCCTGCCGCCGAAGACTTAACAAGATGTCCAATCGCTATGGAGTAGTTGCCGGAGGTTTCCGCTTGCGCGCCTATCGCCACCGATGAGGAACCCGTCGTAGATGAAGCGTCCCCAAGCGCCACGGAATAGCTTCCGTCCGCTATTGTTTCATTGCCTAATGACACAGAATAGTTCGCGTTCGCCTGCGTGTTGTACCCCAAGCCGATCGAATAGTCGCCGAACGCTGATGATCCAAAGCCCGCGGCCAATGACACTGAGCCGCCGGCGTATGCGTTATATCCTAAAGCTGTTGAATACGCCGCGGAAGCCGTGGTGTTGTATCCAGACGCGAAAGAATAGTTGCCAACATTTGCGGTGTTCCACTGGACGCCTGTGGCGCGGCCCGCGCGGAACGCGCTCTTGCCAGCGTTCCAATGCAGCCTCGAACCCATGCTCGCTTCCGCTGTTCCGTAAATATTAACGTCATATCCGTCGAAGCCGGTGTCGTCGCCGATTGTCAGCGAGCCTGTCATGGGGATGCTGCCGTCGGCCATGAAGTCGCCGCCCGCAAAATTCACCCACGCGCCGTTTTCGCGGCCCCTAAACTTGTTCGTCGAGGAGTTATAGATAATCATGCCGTTGACGCTCGCGAGCGCGTCCTGCTCGAATGTGGTCAGGCGAGGAAGCAGAAGCGCGCCGTCCGTGCCCGCGATTTCAAGCGCGGCAGACATCTCCGGAGTGGTGGTGCGTATGCCGACATTGCCGTAAGTTCCGACGCCGCTGCCGGGGCCGACGAAGAATGTGGGCATATTAGTGTTGAATCCTACGCCAAGAGAGTTGGAGACGTTGTTCATCATGCGGTTGAAATCGTTAACGCCCGTTCCGATGGCTACTGACGAAGCCGCCTGAGCGGTCGTCCATTTGCCCATCGCCGTGGAATTCGTGGCGTTGGCGGTGGTGTATGAACCCAATGCAGTTGAGGACACTCCGGAAGCTGTGACATTGTCGCCGATCGCCACCGCGTAGTCATTGCCTGTGGAAGCCACATTTCCTATTGCCACCGAAGTTATCCCTGTCGATTGCGCGTTGTCTCCCATCGCCACGGAATACATGTCTATAGCGTAAGATTGATTGCCAGTTACAAAAGAGCCGGCTCCTGATGCCATCGTGTTGTATCCGAACGCCGCCGAGTATTGTCCCACGTTCACGTCGGTCCAGTTTGTTCCGGCAGCATCCCTTCCTGCGCGGACAGCCATCTTCGAGGCGTCCCAGAAGAGTTTCGAGCCTACTTGGTCTCCGTGCAAATTAACGTCGTAACCGTCTCCCCCGGCGTTGCCACCGACGTTGAAAGCGCCGCGCACGTCGAGCATGACCGCCGGGAACGCCGTGCCTATGCCGACGCTGCCATAAGTGCCCATTCCGCTCGCCGGGCCGACGAACAGAGTGGGAAGGTCGCTTTCAAAACCGATCATCAGGGAGTTTGCTATGCTGTTATTTAATCTGAAAACGTTGCTGGCGCCTTTACCTATGGTTATCGTGTTAGCTGCCGGCCCTGCGGTCAACCACTGGCCGAGCGCGATTGAGTAATCTCCGGTCGCCGACGTTTCTCTTCCTAACGCGACTGATGTGATTCCTCCCGCCGTTACGCTGTCTCCCATGGCAAATGACGAATTGCCTGCCGCAGTCGTATATGCGCCCATAGCCACAGACAAATCTCCTCCTGCGGTGGTTCCGTCGCCGACGGCGAACGAATAAGACCCTCCGGCGGTGGTCCCGCCGCCCATGGCGGTGGACGCTAATCCGGTCGCTTTCGAGTTCAATCCGGTAGCAAATGAATTTATTCCTATGTTTGCGTCAATCCAATTAGTTCCTATAGAATCGAATCCCGCCCTGAACGCGTTCTTGCTTGCATCCCAGAACATTCTTGAGCCTGTCAATCCGGGAGAGCCATAGAAGTTGACGTCGTAGCCGGTTACCCCGTCGTTCAAGCCGACCTGCACGGCTCCTTCAATGTAGAGAGCTATGCCTGCCGGGTCGGCGTTTGTTATCTTAACGCTTTCTGTGGCGGTGTCGAAATCGACAATCAATCCGCCTGTTATAGTGTCGCCGGATTTTGAGACGAAGTTGCCGCTTATTCCGCCGACGATGATGTTTCCGCTTTGGTCAACAACGAAAGTGTCCGTTCCGCCGGTTTGCAGTTGTATCAGATTGCCGCCGCCGCCGGTGTGGTTGCCTGTGTAAAGACTTCCGGAACCGTTCGTCCCGGCGAACACCGCATTGGTCGTGCTGCCGACGTTGCCGACGTTGAAATATCCCGCGTAGCCGCTGTTGCCGGTATGGTATCCTGTCACGGCTTTTCCACCGTTGCCGTCTGTTTCCGCCAGAAGAGCGGTTGTGGTATTGATATTGTTCTGAATCTGGAAGTGGCCTGCCATGCCGTCTCCCGTGTTATATCCATGGATGGCTGTTCCGGGTCCGCTGTGCTCGGCGAACAGCGCTCTGCTGTTCATGGCTGTGTTATCAGTGACTATGTGAACTGCGGACGTAGCGGAGCCTGCGCCGATGGATTGAATGAATGCCGAGTTCCCAGAGCCGTTGTTCCTGATCTCAAGCGCCGGGTAGCTGTTGCCCGCGCTGAGGGACTGCAAGTAAGCGCCCCTGCCGTTGAGGCCGTTGTTGACGTATGTCAACCCTGTGACATTGCTACCGGCGGAAGTGAACGCCGACTGTCCCATCGTGTTCGCGCCCGATACTACCGGGCCTTCCGCCATCACCGTGCCGCTGGCGTACACGGAACCGTTCCTGTCCACCGCAAACATGGGAGAGTTGCTGGCTTTCAAAGTCATAAGGTTTCCGGAGCCTGTCTGGTTGCCGCCGTAGAGAAGTCCGCTGCCGGAGTGGTTGGCATAGAAGCCTTCGCCCTGCCCGCTGGTCTGCGCGAACACGGTAGCGTTTATGTTGGCTCCGTTAAGCGTGCGGAAGTAACCTACGCTCCCGTTGCCTGTGGTCTCGGCATGGATGGTGTCGCCGACGGCGTTTTCAACTCGGAGCGCGTTGCTTCCCACATTAATGTTGTCCGTCTTGATGTAAACCGTTGCGGTCGCAGTGTCCGGAACGCCAGTGTGCTCGAAGTAAGCCGCGCTGCCGCCGCCGACGCTTCCGGCCTTCACATGTAGCGTGGTGGTCGCCGAATCGAAGTTCAGCACAAGCCCGCCGCTTATCGTGTCGCCGGATTTGGACACGTAGTTGCCCGCCGCGCCGCCGCCCACCGGAGACCATGCGCCGAGGTCGTTCTTGTATTCGATCGTTCCGGCGTTGTCCCGGAACCCGTAGCCTGATGATCCGTGAGATATTCCGAAAT
>JAKQBV010000583.1 GCA_029573925.1 bacterium | reverse complement strand
CACCGCGCTCTGCTTCGCGCCTAGCCATACGGCCGAGAAAGGATTGACCCTTTGCGACACCGATTCAAGAACGACCCCCATATCCTTTCCTGCGGCCCCTGACGCCGCCAAAGAAATCACTTTCCCGCCGCGATAAACTAGGAATGCCATTCGGGACGCCGCCAACGAATATTTGTCGCCCATAAACTGAGCGCCGCCGAAATCCAGAATCACGTCTCCCCTCCTGAATCCAGCTTGCGCCGCTATAGAGCCTTCCTTCACATCCACTACCAATCTCGGAGAAGGATTCATCAGGATTACTCCGGAGTCATTCCACCTGTGTTTTTCGGGAATCATTTTAAACTCGACTCTTTCATCGCCTCTGAGCACATCAATCCTAACATCGGAGCCGAGTTTTGATTCAATATACTTAATCATGCCCTGCCGCGACTCGACAGGATCGCCGTCAAGCGCGAGTATGATATCGCCTTTCTTAATGCCGGCCTTGTCCGCCGGCATTCCCTCGGTCACAAAACCGACCGGCAGGCCTTTTGTGTATTCCCCTTGTGAAACCGCCACCGGATTATCAAGACCGGCTCCAATTTTTCCTCGTTTTTCAAGCTTAACATTGGGAGCGATTTTCAGAGTCGCTTCTTTGCCGCCCCTGCGCGTTACGACTCTGGCCGGTTTGTCTGTTGCGTTCATCAACAATGTCTCGGCGTTTCTCGGATCGGTCACGGCGATGCCGTTCACAGAGAGGATGATGTCGTCTTTTTTCATTCCGGCTTTTCCGGCGGGTTTGCGCGGGTCCACAAAAGCTGCCACCGCGCTGTTCGACAAGTTGCCGCCCGTGTCGGGCATCTCGCGCGGGATGCCCCAAATCATATACACGGACCCGAAAAGCAAGACGGCCAGAATGAGGTTCATGAAGGGTCCTGCAAAAATTATGGAAATCTTCTGCAATGGCGTTTTGTATCTGAAATTGGCGGTTCGAGGAACGCCTGCGGCTTCCGCATCTTCGCCGTCATCGTCCTCGCCCACCATCTTTATATATCCGCCTATAGGAAACAGACAGAGCTTGTAACGGGTTCCCCTGAAGTCGAACCCGAAAAGCTCCGGCCCCATTCCGAATGCGAACTCGGGAACTTCAACTCCATGTTTTTTTGCCATTATGAAGTGGCCTAGTTCGTGAAACAGAATCACAAGCCCGAAAGCGATTATTATCTGAGCCGCAATTTTGATGAATGAAAAGATTTCATAAAAATCCATTTTAATATCTCCCGCCCGATTCCGGCTGCCCTGAATCCGGCGCGCCTCTCCAAGTCGTTTTTCAGAGTATAATCATTTTTTTCGCGTCACACAGGCCGGTTTCTTTCATATCAATCAAAGAAGTTTCACCCGACCACAAAAAGTTTAAGGTAGAAAAAAGTCAGAGGAATGGAAAAAAGGATGCTGTCGGAGCGATCCATGAATCCGCCGGCCCCGATCACCATAGTGCCCGTGTCTTTCACATTTACCCTGCGCTTGAACACCGATTCGGCAAGATCCCCGATCTGTCCGAAAGCGCCGATTATCAGCCCCAAGAAGATGCCATGAATCAAGCTTATGTCCAACACCGAGCATATAAGCATGGTAAACATAACAGAGCCTGCCAGACCGCCCACCGCTCCTTCTATCGTTTTGTTGGGACTCACTGAAGGAGCGAGCTTCGTTCTGCCTACCGCTTTGCCGGCGAACAACGCGCCGGCGTCGCTCGCCCACGCCCCTGCCAGCGGCAGCACAACTAGGAGAGCGTATTTTGTGTGCTCTAAATAATACGTCTCGTGCAATTCCTTGAGATTGAACACAAAGCTCATAAGCGCTCCGATGTAAACCGCGCCGAATATCGTTACTGATAGGTCCGATATCGAATATCTGTCCCTACCTCTTATTTCCCTGACAAGCTGCATGCAGAAAGCGGCGATTATAGCAAGAGAAAGAATCATCGCGACGCTTATCTCAGGTTTGATATAGGCCGCCAGAAGAAACAGCAGCCCAAGACCTATTCCCAATCCTGTCATCGGACGCAT
>JAKQBV010000578.1 GCA_029573925.1 bacterium | reverse complement strand
ATCATTATCAAACGCATCACCTCCGCAGGCGAGTGGGAGAAATACTGGAATGACAGGTTGCGCTTGACCGGAAATGTTATTCTTGTCTTCAGAGGGGCTAAAGCTCTTTGATTGTCCTACAACTTTGGGACGTTATCAATTTTTTTACAACGACAAACAAACTGAATATTCGCAATAATCCGTATCGCAACAGGTTTTTTTAAATGGTTGCCTATTCCGAGTGGAATTCAATTATATCTTTGTCCTGAACTATGTAGTCGCGCTGAACTTTCTGGCCCTCGAATTTCTGAGAACCCCAGATTCGGGCGAATTTCAGGTTGTCCGCAAAATCATTGTGAACCATCCGGGCGACATCCATCACCGAGCTTCCCACAGGCAGCACGAACGGCGCGCTTAAGTCCGCCTTTTTGCCGGGAACCTTCGAATAGACGCGCAACACGCCGAGCGCCTTAAAAATCTCCCTTTTAAGCTCTTCCAACCCCGCCCCGTTCGCCGCAGAGACCGGGAAAACCCGCAACTGTGTCGCCACCGCCCGCCCGAACTCGCCTAGGAGTATGTCCTCCTCGTCCTCATCCGTCTTGTTCGCCACCACAAAAGTCAACTTTTCCGCCATCCCCATAAGCTGCGGCGTGTCAGGTTTGACTGCGGAAAATTTGATCCTGATGTTCTCGAAAATCGCCGCCGTGTCGACGAGTTGCGCCACAGGGTCGGCAGCGGAAATGTCCACCACGCACAGCAACAGGTCCGCCGCGCGCGTTAGGTTGGAATGATATGTCTCCACCCTGTCGGACGTCACCGGGGGCGTGTCTATCAATTGAATCTGGATGTCCTCGAACGGCATCATGCCCGGCATCGGGCGAGTTGACGAAAATGGAAAATCGGCTATCTCCGGTTTGGCGTTTGTGAGCGCTGCGAGCAGAGACGACTTTCCGGTGTTCGGCGGGCCGACAATCACCGCCCTGCCCGCCCCCTCCACCTTTATCGCGTAGGGGTCCGTCCTCTTGCCGCCTGTTCTGTCATCGGCGTCCTTCAGCTTGCTAAGCCGCTTCTTGAGGTCGCCCTGCATGTGGTCCGTCCCCTTGTGCTTGGGGATCACGACCAACATGCGTTCCAGACAGGCTATCTTCTCCTCGACGGTTTTCGCCTGCCTGAACGCCTCTTCCGCCTTCTTGTATTCCGGTGTGAGGTTCGCCGGCATTTCATTTCCTCTTTTCAGTCCGCATTTTTCAACGTTGCGGGCTGAAATCGAATAACTGCAAATAATATAGCACAACAAATTCCCGGCAGTCCACGACGCGGCGCGTCCGTTTTTTCGCTCCGGGCCGCTTTCGTCTCCGCTTTTCAGAGTTATAATTCCCTTTGAATAAAAAGAGACTGCCGGACATATCTCTGCCCCGGCAACCGAAAGGCAGGGGCAATTCAAAAATTGCCCGATGAACGCTGCCGGACAAATCTAAGCTCCGGCGCCAGACAGGAGAAACCTAATGAAAAACGCGACCCTTTCGATTCTTGCCATCTCGGCGGCTTTCCTTATCGCCTCAATCAGCGCATCCGCCCAGACAGGCGCTAAACTCATCCTTGCGGACAAAATTTCAGGCTCCGAAGGAATAGCCCTCTGCCCGGACGGAAAACTGTTCGCTGTCGAGAACGGCAGCGGCAAAATATTCCAAATCATCGACGATGAAAACGTGTCGCTTTTTTCAACGGGACACGAGCGCGCGGCCGGCATCGCCTGCGGCCCCGGCGGCGACATCTTTGTGGCCGATTACGGCTCCGGAACAGTATCCGTCGTCTCGGTGGACGGCAAACAGAAAAAAACGCTTGCCGTCGGCTTCAAGACGCCGAACGGAATAGCTGTTTCGGCGGACGGAACAGTTTACATGTCCGACTCCACATCCGGCATCGTCCACGAGATATCCCCGGACGGCAAAGCGGAGAGGCTGCTGGACGGCGTGGCGTTCGCCAACGGGTTGCTTATCAGCCCCGACGGCAAAATGCTCTATATCGCGCAGACCACCGCCGGAAAAAATTGTCGCCGCCCCCCTCGACGGCCCGAACCGCGGCAAGAAAATCACTTTCGCCTCTAAACTAAAAATGGCCGACGGCATAACCGGGACCGCCGACGGAACGATATACGCCTGCCTTTTCTCTTCCGGAGAAATCGCGAAAGCCGTTAAGGGAGCCGACCCTGAGATAATCGCCTCCGGCCTCAAGACGCCCGCCACCCCCGTCGTCAAAGACGGCTCTCTCTACATCACTTCCCTAACTGGCTCGGGACTCTACAAAGTCCCACTGCCAAAAGAGGAATAAAGGCGCGCCGAAGATAAAGACGATTCTCAGCATCATCTAATGCAATCCTGCGATAGGCTCATCCTTCGTTGTTTTCTGTTTTGCCGGTTTTTGCAGCGCAAAAAACGGCTGCCTTGAAAATCGCAACAATCATTTGTCAACATCAATTAAACCGAATCCGTCATTAGGATTCGGGAGCGATTGTTCAGAGCGGATGAAATGTGAGGCTCAAGGCGCATTTTTGCAGTGAATAGAACATAGGGTTCATGAACAATATAAATGGGTGGCGCTCACAAACTTGCTTTGTGCGTGAGTTCGCCGCTATGAAAATCGCCCCGGTTCGTCGGCTCTATCGACGAATCCGGGATTAAAAAAGCGCCGCGCTGTGGAGCGCGGCGCTTTTTATTTACATTTATCGAGCGGTCGGCGTCCGCTTATTTCAGAGTCTTGAGATATTCGTTCATTGCGGCGGCGGCTTTTTTGCCCGCGCCCATAGCCGATATGACAGTGGCGGCTCCGGTGACGATGTCTCCGCCTGCGTAAACACCCTTCATTGAGGTCTGTCCGGTTTCCTCGTCCGCTTCGATGGTTCCCCACCTTGAGAGTTTCAGTTCGGGGAGAGTCGAGAGCAGGAGCGGATTGGGGCTTGTGCCGATGGCGACGACTACCACGTCCACGTCTATGCTATAGTTCGAGCCTTTGACGGGCACGGGGCGGCGGCGTCCTGAGGCGTCCGGCTCGCCAAGCTCCATCTTGAGCACTTCCATCGATTTGACCCAGCCTTTTTCGTCGCCTTCGATTTTGACGGGAGCCTGAAGGAGGTCGAAGATAATGCCTTCCTCTTTCGCGTGGTGAACTTCCTCGGCGCGGGCTGGCAACTCGTCCATCGACCGGCGGTACACCAGATGCACCTCGTCCGCTCCGAGCCGCAGGGCGACTCTGGCGGAGTCCATTGCCACGTTTCCGCCCCCGATGATTGCCACTTTCTTGCCTACCTTTATCGGGGTGTCGTATTCCGGGAACCTGTAGGCTTTCATCAGATTGGCGCGCGTCAGGAACTCGTTGGCCGAGTACACGCCGTTGAGGTTCTCTCCGGGGATATTCATGAACATGGGCAGCCCGGCTCCGGACGCTATGAACATCGCATGGAACCCGTCGTCGCTGAACATCTGCTGTACGGTGCGGGTCTTGCCGACCACGTAGCTTTCATGCACATGCACGCCGAGCTTGCGCAGGTAATCGACCTCGCGCTCGACGATGCTCTTGGGAAGCCTAAATTCGGGGATGCCGTAAACGAGCACGCCGCCTGACTTATGAAGGGCCTCGAAGACATGCACTTCGTGTCCGAGCATGCGCATATCGGCGGCGACTGTCAGCCCCGCAGGGCCTGCGCCGACGACTGCGATCTTGAACCCTGTGGGCGCGGGAATCTCCGGGATCGTCACTTTCCCCATCGCCGCTTCGTAGTCAGCCACGAAGCGTTCGAGTCGGCCTATCGCCACCGGCTCGTTCTTCTTGCCTAGCACGCACAGCGATTCGCACTGCGACTCCTGCGGGCATACCCTGCCGCACACCGCCGGCAGAGCGTTCGTCTTCTTTATCGTCTGCACCGCGCCGAGATAATCTTTCTTCGCTATCTTTGATATGAACGTCGGTATATCAATGTTCACCGGGCATCCTTCGACGCACGGTTTGTTCTTGCACTGCAAGCAGCGCAACGACTCCCGGTACGCCATCATCTCAGTATACCCGTAGGGGACTTCCTCGAAGTTGCGGCGGCGGATGTCCGCCGGCTGCTCCGGCATCGGGGTCTTTTTCTTGCGCAGCTCTTTCAGGTTCTCCAATTCGGCGAACTTTTCCTTTTCGCCCTCATACGCCGACTTCTCGTCGCCGGTATACGTGGCTTGCCTGTCCATGAGGCTCTTGAAATCGACCTGATGGGCGTCGAATTCCGGGCCGTCGACGCAGACGAACTTCGTCTCGCCTTCGCCGTACCCTATCCTGCATCCGCCGCACATCCCCGTTCCGTCTATCATTATCGAGTTGAGGCTGACTATCGTCTTCACGCCGTACTGTTTCGTCAGGTTGGTGACGGCGCGCATCATGACGACCGGCCCTATGGCCAGCACGAGATCCACTTTCTCTTTCTCAATGATGTCCTTCAGTTGGTCCGTCACAAAGCCGTGGCGTCCGTATGTGCCGTCGTCAGTGGTGACGAACAGCTCCGTGCTGACCTCTTTCATTTTGTCTTCCCAGATGAGGAGGTCTTTGTTGCGGGCGCCTATGATTGACAGCACCCTGTTGCCTGCGTTGAACAACTCGCGGGCTATCGGGAACACCGGGGCCACTCCCACGCCGCCGCCGACGCACACCACCGTGCCGAATTTCTCAATGTGGCTTTCCCTGCCGAGCGGTCCGACTATGTCCGCCACCGTGTCGCCGACGTTCAGTTTGGAAAGCTTCAGCGTCGAGGCTCCCACCACCTGCGCAATCAGCGTGAGCGTTCCCTTCTCCCGGTCGAAGTCCCCTATAGTCAGCGGTATCCTCTCGCCCTGCTCGTCAACCCGGACCACCACGAACTGGCCCGCTTTCGCCTGCTTGGCTATCTCCGGCGTCTTGAACAGAAAATGAAAAACCGTAGGAGAAATCTCCTCTTTTTCCAGCATCACATTGTTCCGTTCAATCGTTCCAGCATCGAGACAGCTTCCATCATGCGCCTTCTCTGTTGCCTGACTCATATTTTTAGTCTCCTTGAATAATTTTTAGCAAAGCAGCGTTCATTGCCGTGATATTATATATGAACACTCTGCCATTTCAATATATTTCCGACGATAAGTAAGACACCTGTTCAGGCGGTTTTTTTCAGCGTATAAACTCCTCCTTGCGGGTTTTGTTTCCGGCATATTCATGTGCGCGAGGAAAGATTCGATATAATATACAGGAGAGAATTATCATTCATGCAATCCGGCCCGCGCAGGCATGCTATTTCAGATGCTTGCAAATCGGTTGGATGTCATAAATGGTTTGATATAAAAACATGGCGAAAAAGACTTATCAGACCGACATATATGAAGGAACGAATGCGTATCGTTGACGGGTTGTTGTCGCGCAGAGACTTTTTGTCAGTCGCAATGACCGCTGGCGCGATGTCTGCCGCCGGCCTAATCGTAGGTTCTCGCGCGTTTCCGTCAGAATCTGAAATCAAAAACCGTTTAGCGGGAAAAACAATTAAAATTAAAGGCGATATACGAGTAAACGGAAAAACCATCAAAACCGAGATTGAGATTTTCGATAAAGACATATTAACAACCGGCAACAAATCTCAGGCATGGGCGATTCTCGACAACGATATCGCAGCGCAGTTCAACCAGAACACGGTTGTCTCTATTCATGGCAACATGCCGCCCGAAGGAAATTCACTTAAAGGGCTTGATTTGAATCTGGTTTCCGGCTCTGTCTTGGCGCAAGCGCGCAAATTCGACAAAGCGGAAGGATACCCTTTTGTGGTGAGAACCCCAGTGGCGACCGCCGGCGTGCGCGGCACAACGTTTTATGTCGAACACATGTCTCCCGAAAAAACATATATCTGCGCTTGTTACAGAGAAGTCATATTCACTCCGGTGGCCAATCCCGACCTAGCAATAACAAAAAATGTCAGCAGCCACACGGCTTACATAATCAGCGCTCCGGGCGACGGCAAGAATGAAATATTTAATCCCGCCGAGATGATCGGACACAATGACTACGAAATAGAGGATCTGAGAAAAGCGCTGAAAAAGGAAACCGGACACGACTCCGAATACCCGCGCAGGGAAGACTCCGGTTGCTGATCCCCTCGCCGTAAGCAAAACGGCATAAGCTGAGTCTTCGACACGATTTCTCATAGCATTTGATGTGTTTTCTCCCTGAGCATAATGCAGACGCTTAGTATGTCGTCGTCAGATAAACAGATTCCCTTTTCCCAGAAACCCTCGGCAGCGCCGATTGTCATATGCGTGTTATTAGCGGGGCTTTTTTTCGGCACGGCGGGGGCGGCGTCCCGTTTCGTGGTAAAATATTAATTGGTTATTTTGAGAAGAGGTGGTCGGGCATGAAAACACGCCAAACGGGAAGATTCGCGGCGGTCGTTCTGTCGGCCCTCGTCGCGATAGCGCTCGGAGCTTTTGCGCTTGCGGACATAGAGCCTCCAGCCATGACGGCCGGGTGGAGCCTTGTTTCCGCCCCATGCGACGTTTCCGTTCAGAACATTCTGGATAAAACCGGGTTCGACCGCCTCAATACATTCGAATGGAACGGCGAAAGGTACGCAGCGTCCGACACGCTCAAGCGGGGCATCGGCTACGCCGCAGACAGCAACCGCTCCATAGGAGCCGCAGGGCTTTGCGCGGACTCCAACGACGAAGACCCTCTCGCCATCCGGCTCCCCGCAGGCTGGAACCTCATCGGCAACCCGTACAAGCGCGCCATGCGCGTCCACTTCATCATGAACGGCTTCGACCACGTATTCGCCGATCAGGTCTTCAAGCTTTCCGGCAACGGCTATGAAAGCATCTCCAAGATGGACGTCGTCCAGCCGTGGAACGCCGTGTGGGTGTACGCATATTCACCGGTGGTCATCCCGCACAACGCGGACTGTGAAACCAGCAATATCTGCGACATCCCGCCGGAACTTGTGTCTATTCAGCTTTCAGCCGCGAAGAATTCGTTGAACGTCGGAGAAACAACCGCGCTGACAGTCTCCGCGCATTATTCGAACTCCGAAACCGTCGATGTCACAGCCGATGCGGAGATTCAGGCGTCTTCCGGCTCGGTGTCAGACGGCGTGTTGACGGCCGAAAGCGAAGGAACGGCGATCCTGACGGCAACCTTTGGCGGCATGACGAGCGACCCGGTGTCTATCTCGGTTATCGACCCGCTTAAACCCGTCGAACTGTTTGTCTCCCTGAAACCCGCCTTGATACAGATACACCAGACCGCCACGCTCCTTGCGCAAGCTAGGCTCGCGTCCGGCGCGTTGGTGAACGCGACCGCCTCCGCCGAGTGGAGCTTCGACCCCTCCGCCGGGAGACTCGAACCGAGCGGCGTCTTCTCCCCTGCTCGAATCGGCGACGTGGTCTTCACCGCCTCTTACGGCGGACTCGTAAGTTCCCCCGTCACCCTTTCGGTGTACGAAAAACAACTGATATGGCTCGGCATCTACCCGGAAAGCTCCTCGAACCTCAAACCGCTTCCGTGCCCGCCGAGCTACGGATACATGTATTGCTACGATAACAACTACATAGTGGCCGGCAAACAGGGCGCGTACAGGGCCGTCGCCGAGTATAACAACGGGACATACCGCTACGACGCCGTAAAAGACATCGAAAAATGGGACGTAGAGGACGAAAGCGTGTTGCTCGTAGGCGACAATGGCTCCGTGACGGCTCTCAAAAAAGGCCGCACAGGCGTCCGCGCCTACCTAGACGGCGTATGGAGCGAGTGGTCTCAGATTCAGGTCGTCGACGACTCCACAGAGGATTTCCTCCTTCTGGAACTATCGAACCAAGCCTCTATCGCGCGCGTCGGAGAAGGAATAACCGTCAACGCCACCTATTACACGCGCATCCCCGGCCAAGGCGTCCACCCCCCGTACTACGTTTATATGAACTACGTGACAGACGGCGTCTTCGAGGCGCGGAAAGTGACCGCATCGGCGGATTGGACGATAGGCGCAAGAAACATCGGCTCGTTTGACCGCGACGCCGCGCTATTCACCGGCCGCTCCGTCGGCTCGACTGCCATCTTCGCCAAATACAACGACAGCGTCAGCAACTTCGCCTCTCTTGAAATCTGGGACTCCGCGCCTCTGAACCACTGCGCCGAAACAGCAAACGACTCCACATGGACGGACAATCTGACCATCGCCCGCCTCGCCACGGACTGCGACCATTATTCGACGACGGACACAATCAACGTCAGCTTCGCCGCCCTGCTCCGCGAAGGCCAGTACAGGGGAACCCTCGACGTTTGCGCCGACATGTTCATCTACAACTCCGAACAGGAACTCGTCAAAACCTTCAGGAACACGAACTGCACCCCGTCCGCCCTGTTCTCGTCAGGCTCTCACACATACAAAACCGTCTTTGAGCACAACGCGGAATGGGACCAGCGCGACGAATCCGGCGCGCCCGTCCCTCCCGGCGAGTACACCGCCATCGCCCGCTTCTACATACTCTACTGTCCCGTAATAAAAGTTAACTTCACAATCAACGCGGACTATACATATTAATAGATGACGCTACCCGCTTAAATGTGTGCCATGCGTAAAGCTCTTTCCTTTGATACTATGAAAAAGGCTGTGCCTG
>JAKQBV010000572.1 GCA_029573925.1 bacterium | reverse complement strand
GGCATCGGAGGGACACATGGAGCATTATACGCACGACAGGAACTGGGGATGCAGAATCTCCGACGAGCATGTTTTCAGAGGGCTTCGCGCTCTGGTGATGGAAAACGAACTGATACGGGTTACCGTTCTTCTGGATAAAGGCTCGGATATTTATGAATTCCTTTATAAAAAGACCGACACTGATTTCATGTGGAGAAGCCCCAACCCTTTGAGGGACCCCAGAGCGTTCGAGCCGACCAGCATGAGAGGGGAAGGCTCTTTCATGGATTATTATCATGGCGGCTGGCAGGAGATTTTTCCCGGCTGCGGCGCGCGTTACAGTTACAAAGGCGCAGAAATAGGGCAGCATGGCGAAGTGTCCACTATCCCGTGGAACTGCCGCATAGCGACCGATTTTCCCGGCGAGATCGAGGCTGTGTTGACGGTGAGAACATATCGAACTCCGTTCTATATTGAAAAAAAGCTGAGGATGGTTTCCGGAGTCGCCGCATTGTTCATAAGCGAAACAGTTGTGAATGAAGGGCGAGAAGAGATGGATTTCATGTGGGGGCATCATCCCGCGCTGGGGTATCCTTTCATTGACGAAACGTGCAGGATAGATGTCCCGGCCACCAAAGTCGCAGTTCATCCGGAATCGGGCGTGACCAGCAGGCTTCAACCCGGAGCGTCTTTTGAATCGTTTCCGATTATTAAAGACAAAGAAGGCAGGGATTTTGATTTATCAGCCGTGCCTTCCGCCGAGGCCGCGACTGCTGAGATGTGTTATCTGATGGGGCTGCGCGAAGGGTGGTTTGCGGCAACCAACCAAGGCAAAAAAATCGGTTTCGGAATGAGTTGGGACAAGAAAGTATTCCCCGTCGTGTGGCTGTGGGAAGTATTCGGAGGCGGGTTCGGATACCCGTGGTACGGTCGGACATACAACCTTGCTCTGGAACCGATGACTAGTTGGCCGGGGGGAATGGCAAACGCTCTGGCGCGAGGCACAACGAGAAAGATTGGGCCTCTGGAAAGCATTTCAACAAGCCTGACGGCTGTCGCCTATGACGGTTTGACGTCAGTAAAAAGAATCGCGCCTGACGGCAAGGTTGAGGGAGAACAAATATGAAATCAGCGCGTTTGGGAGTGGAAATGAAAAAGGCGTTGTTTGCGTCGGTTGTTTCAATTTTAGCGGCGGCATTTTGGGCGGTCGGCTCATTGGCAGCAGAATATCTCGACGCGCTTTTCGCTCCCGCCGACCCAACGGAGTTATCTTTAGCCTACGAGCGAATATCTTACTCGCCCTACTGCAAAGGGTATGAGACGACTGAAACGTATCTTGAGACGTCGGATTTCATCCTCAATAAGGTGGCGTACGAATCAGATGGGTTGAGGCAGACCGGCATGATGGGTTTTCCGAAGGGCGTTTCGCGCGCTCCGCTGATAATGCTTAATCACGCCGGATTCAATGGAATCACCAAGTACGATATCCCAAGGATAGCTCAGTTTTTGGAGAGAGGATACGCTGTCGCGGCGGCCACTTACAGAGGAGAAGGCGGACTGGCGGGACTGGCCGAAGGCGGTATGGACATTATCGGCGACGAATCCCGCGACATCTTGAATCTTCTCGAGTGCGCGGCCGGTCTTGAAGAAATTGACTCCGGAAAAATCGCGATGGTGGGCGTGAGTCACGGGGGAGGGCTGACGATCTCGGCTCTGACTCAAACGAGGAGACCAAAGGCGGCGGCCATCGTTTCGGCTCCCACCAATTTGACAAATGACAAATTGAAGGAAATGGCGGCGAAATGGCGGGTTTCTCCGGCTTCCGTAGAAGTCATGCTTCAACTTCTTATGCCGATAGAAGGCGTGGCAAAAATGAAAAACATCCTCGGCGTGAAAGAAAAAGACGCCTCGCGCATACCGGCTTCGAGAGCGGAAATGCTACGCCGCTCCCCGGCGCTTTTGGCCGATCACATTGAGTGTCCCGTTATGATGTGGTATGGCGGGCAGGACCCTGTCGCGATATGGACAGACGGAAAAATCATAGAGTCTTCTCTGAAAGAGCGCGGTTTGTTTTCCAAAGTCACAGTTTTTGAAAACCGCCATCATTCATACAATCCGGACGAGATAGAAGATGTTTTTGAAGAGATACTGACTTTTTTCGGGACGGCTCTCGAAGCAGGGACGAAATAGCGAAAATGCGCATACGGGGTTGTTCGGCAATATTATGAGTAAGGGGGCGTCAATGGCCAAGGTCGCGGTGGTGGGAAGCTTTGTGATGGATTTTATTTTTGAGACGCCGAGGCGTCCGTTGAAAGGCGAGAGCATAATAGGGAAATCGTTCGGAATGGCGCCCGGAGGCAAGGGGGCCAATCAGGCTATGCAGGCCGCTCTAATGGGAGCGGAAACGCACATGATTGGCAGAGTAGGCAACGATGTGTTTGGAGACTCGATACTTGAGAGTCTCAGCCGCGCCGGAGTCAATGTTGAACGCGTAATAAGGGACGCCGCCGGGACCGGCTGCTCTGGCGTCATCCTCGATTCCGAAGGGGACAACAGCATAGTGATGGTTCCGAGAGCCAATATGGCGTGTTCGGTGTCCGACGTTGACGCCGCCGCCGACATAATCAGAGGCGCGGATGTGCTTCTTTTGCAGCTTGAAATACCAATGAAAGTGAATGCGCGCGCGGTGAAAATCGCAAAGAAAGCCGGGGTCAGAATTATTATGGACCCAGCCCCGGCGTGCCCGATTGAGGACTCATATTACAAAGACGTGACAATTATGACTCCCAACGAAACGGAGGCTCGGATTCTCAGCGGACTGGATGTGAACGATGTCATCGGAGCGGAGGCGGCTGCTAGGGAATTGGCGTCAAGGGGTCTGCGCACGGCCATTATCACGATGGGCGGCAATGGAACTCTGTTGTTAGACGCCGGTGAAGCGATATTTTTACCGCCGGTCAAGGTGGATGTCAAAGATACGACTGCTGCGGGGGACGCTTTTACCGGAAGTCTGGCTGTTTTTCTCTCGGAGGGAAAACCGTTGGCGGAAGCGGCAAGACTTGCCGGAATCGTGGGCGCGCTTGCAACGACAAAGTACGGCGCGCAGCCTTCTTTGCCTGATAGACAGACATTGAGAAGTTTTCTCGGCGACAGCTTAATATGAGCGATTCAAGAAGAGCCTTGCCGGATGATTTCGCGGCGGACGCGATGTCATTCAGCTTGTTTGTCATAGCGGCATTATCAATCATCAACGCCGCCGCTATTTTTTTCAGTTTCTTTCCATACGTTCCGTTACTGCTGAATTTCCCGATGGCTTTTCTAATTGAATTCGCGAAGGTTAAGACTTCAGAAGGCGGTAAATTGTCGCTCGCATCTGCGTTTGCGATCATATTGCTTGCTGCTGAGCTTGCGATTATTGAGTTTGTGATAGGGACGGCTGCAAGCTTATGTTTCATAGTGTCGCAGGCCTACGAAGGTCTGGTCAATGTCGAAGCGTTGATAGGCGCGTATTTATTCTTATGGCTGGCCATAAGAAGGATTCCGCTTTTAAGACAGAAAACAGGCAGATTTATTCAGAAAGACATGCTAGCGGTCTGTGTTATTATCAGCGCCGGTATTCTTTTTCTGGATGTGTATTATTCTTTTCGTTTTCTGCTTTTGCTCAACGCGTGTTTTTTAGCGGCTTTAATCGCGTATCGGATAGCGATATTCAGGGTGAGGCTTCATCTGAAATCGCGGTGGACCGGGGTTATGCGAATATCCATGTTTGTCGCGTTAGCGGCGCTGTTGCTGTCTTTGGCGTTTTCGGCGCAGAGGTTGTCGATGCTGGGCAGTTACCGCGTTTTCGTTAAGGAAGTGGGTTATGATTTAAGGCATTCGAAAAGGGCGGAAATCAACAGTTCAGGTTTTAGAGGCCCTGAAATTGGAGTCGAAGCTCCGCCCGGAACTTTTCGAATAGCGGCGTTAGGGGATTCCACCACTTACGGTTTTCTGCTTCCCGAAAGCAGATCATACGGAAGGATACTTGAGACGAAGTTAAACGCTCTTAGCGATGACGCGGCCATTCAGGTTATTAACGCCGGAGTCCCATCATACGATCTCTCTCACATAAAGCATCGTTATATAAATAAAGTCGCGCAATATAAACCCGACATTGTTCTTCTAATGTCGGGGCCGAATGACAGGGATTATCTTGAGGGAGATAGTTTTGAAAGGATTCTTGGAGAGATTCTCTTAGAGACGCAAAAGAACGACTCTCGGCTCGCGCTGCTGTCGTATCCGTTTTTGTCAAAAAGCGATATTAACAAAAAGCATGTGGAGAGATTAAAGGCATTCGCAGAAGAAAAGCATATTCTTTTTATAGATTTGTTCCAACCGCTATCAAAGCGGCAGGAATGCTTTTTCGTCGACACGCATCCGAAAGCCTGCGGGCAGGCCATTATGGCCGAAATAGTATTGGATGAATTAATTAAGAGCGGTTTTGTTCCGGCAAGGAATAGTAGAGAGGCAAAATGATAACGAGCGCGGATGACGCTCAAGTTTGGGTCGGGCGCGTCATTTTTCGCGTGTTTGGATATAATATCGTTCGCGGAATTTAGGATTCTGACGCCGTCCGGTCCGATAGGCAGGAATGATTCGGCGGGATAACGGAGGAGACAATGAATAAAGCTCCGGCGGAGTATTTCAGCAAGTATGACGCGGAAAAGTGCGAAGTCTGCGGCGATTGCCTTGTGAAATGCCCTATGTTGAAGATGAATCGCAAGGCCGCGGTCAAGGCTATGACGGATCTGCGGAACGGCGGAGGGAACGACAAAGTTCTCCGTCGTTGCGAGAGTTGCTTCGGCTGCAACATTATTTGCCCGAACGGAGCGAATCCGGCGCAGCTTTTCTTGGAGGCGTTTCACAAGAGCCATCTTGAAAGCGGGTTTCCGGCGTGGTCGTTTTATTTTCAGCCGCACGAGGAAAATAATTTCCGAAACTTCATAATCTCCAGACTTCCGGCGGATGAAAAGGCTCTGCTTGAAAAATGGAGAGACATGACGCCGTGCGAGGAGTTCGTGTATCCCGGATGCAATGTCTGCTCCACACCGTATCTGACGAAAGCTGGATTCATGGATGGGCTTAACATAAGGGGAAGCGTGGATTTGTGTTGCGGCGAGATGTATTACCGGACCGGAATGCACGACAAACTGCGGGAGACAGCCGCAAAGCTCAACGGATTTCTCGACAATTTGGGCGCAAAGAAAATGATGATACTTTGCTCCGCCGGATACAACATGTTCTCGAATGTTCTTCCGCAGTTCGGGTTGAAAACTGATGTGGAGATTTCTTCATATATCAACTGGCTGTGGGAAAGAATAGAAAGCGGGGATATTAGTTTTAAGAGAAAACTGGAAATAACCGCGACCATACAGGAATCGTGCTATGGAAAGACGTTCGGAGAGGATTACTATGAGATACCGAGAAAGATTCTTCGCGCGGCGGGGGTCAAGATAATAGAGATGCCGCATTCGAAGGAATGCGCGTACTGTTGCGGAATCGGAGGAGGTTTCCCGCCGGGGAGCGGCTACAATCCGATAGATATCACGGCGGCTTCATTGAGAGTGGTAAATGAAGCGGTCGCCACGGGCGCGAAGGCGATAGTGGCATACTGTTCAGGATGTTTGCAGAGCATGTCCGCCGCGATGGCTGTTTATCCTGTGAAGAGGCAAGTATGGCATCTTTTGCAGGTAGTGCAATATTGCGTCGGCGAGAACCCTGAACTGGAATTAAACGCGCAACGCGGGGCAATGCTTGTTCGCGGCATTATTCTGAATCAATCGGTTCATCTATTGAATCCGAAAAGAGTCAAAGGCTCGTGATCGCATACGTTGATTCTGCCGAGGCTTTAATTAAATTCGATGCGTCGGCTATGAAGCGGCGCCACGAACGCCTATTCCATGTTGGCCTTGAAGAAACCTGAAAGAGGCTCGCATTTTTCTTTTTTGAGGCCGGCGCCGATTTCGATTTTATCGCCCAATATCATATAGCTTCTGTCTGTCAAATCGTATTTTGGCCAGTTCGGAACGCTGTCAGCCGACGGCGCGCCTGTTCTTGCGAATGAACTCCAGAGAGAAATAGCCGTTTTTGCCAGCTTCAGATTGTCTTTGCTTCTGAATTGTTGTCCCATGAAGCCGAAGTTGCCGAACACGTAGGGAAGTTCTGAGCCGTGAAACGCTCCCAAATTCAACATCTTCACAGGGTCTTTCGTGTGGTAGAACCTGTAAACTTCCGGTTGATGAGCAAGTATCATTTCAGCCAGCAGTTCAGTCGGGCATGTGAATCCCGCGTCGCAGATGAAGTCTTGATAAGCTTTTTCAGCGTTGAGATAGCTGGAGACGGGAAAAAGAGCTTCCAATTCGCCGGATTTTCCGTTCAGTTTGACTCCGAGCGTGTCAGCGACGTTTTGAATGTCCATCGCGAGATTGTCATTAAAATCTTTTTCTGTTTTTAGGGTTTTCTTCAGCGTGAAATAGGAAGCTTCGTCTTTGGTAGTTCCGAGCATGACTACAACGTCCTTATTGAATCTGCCATCCTTGAAAAGATTGAAAGGGGAATCGGGAATGAATTCGCCGTCAATGACGGGAGCGATGAAACTTTTCAATTCTGCCTCGAGGGTGTCCATGACGAAAATACCGAGAGGTATTTCCGATGCTATGTCGTTGACGGGGATAGAACGCAGACAAGAGGCGGTGGTCGCCGGGTCTGCGCAGCCGAGTTTTGAAGCGATATCGATAGCGCTTTTAGCGCCTTTTTCGAGACTGATGTTCAAAAGAATAGGCGGCCCGCTGTGAATGGCGACTTTATTGAACAATCCGGCAGAGAGCGGAGAAGCAAGGTGAAGACCGACACTCATGCCTCCGGCTGATTGTCCGAAAAGAGTGACGTTGCCGGG
>JAKQBV010000570.1 GCA_029573925.1 bacterium | reverse complement strand
ACTCGGGGAGTCAAGGGCGAGCGAAGCGAGTTCATCGAAGACCCTTGACGCCACGTGTTCGAGGTTTAGCATCTTTTCCGTCCGGTTTCAAGTCCAGCTATACTACATATTGGGGCTACCCACTCGTTTCCCGGATGCCCCTTAGTTTATTCTAAGAGTTGAACGAGACGCGTTCAAGGCATGTCAGCCACGCGTTGCCGCAATGAGGCGATAGTCGGCGAACGGCCGTTCTTCTGGACGCATAGAAGACCAATATCCGCTCCAGTCTGAATGTGTCATGCGCCAGATGGAGGGAAGCGCCCCGTTTCGGGCGTACCAGTCGAGCGCGCCTTTTATGCCGACGCGGAAATCAGGATATTTAAAAACATATCCCGCCTTCTTCAGCGCAGTCGTGTCTAGGGAAAAATCCTTGAAAAGATCGTTGAACTCTTCAGGGTCGGAATCGAAGAACGGCACGCGTTTTCCTTTGGGCAAGACGCCGCCGAGAAGTTTGAACGCGGCCCTCGGAAGCTTCAGGCTCGGTGAAGACACCCTAAGCTCCGCCGCAACCGCAGACATGACGGTCTTGACGTCCGCAGGAGAGTCATCCGCCACGTTGAATATTTTGCCGGACAGCTTCTGATGTTCCATAACGTAAACTAGGTGCGTCGCCGCGGCGGTGACATCGTCGATGTGAACGAGATGAGTCACAGCCGAACCGTCTCCGGGGAGAGGAGCTACGCCCAATGATATCGGCCTCACCATGCGGTACATCCGATAGAAGTTTCTCGGCCCGTAAACGTTCGCCGGGCGTATCACAATGACGGGAAGGCCTTTGCGCTCGAATTCGAACGCCACCCGCTCTTCTTCCAACTTCGATCTGGCGTAAAGAGTCGTTGGATTAGGAGCCGCGTCTTCCGATATGCGGGAGGCGGAGGCGTCGCCGTACACCTGAGAAGTGCTCCAGACCGCGGCGCCGAGAAGTTCCGGCGCGTGTTCGGAGGCGGCTTCGAGGAGGTTGCGAGTTCCCTCCACATTGACCGCCCAGAGCGCCTCTTTCGCCGCCCCCATGCTGAACAGCGCGGCGGGATGCAGCAGATATCTTACTCGCCGTCCCTTGAACAGCGCGGCGGCGTCAGCCGGTTTGGTAAGGTCCGCCGGAACAATCTCCAAAGAAACGCCACGGTACTGATTGGGGTTGTCGCGCATGAAACGCTCATGCTCGCGCGCGGCGCTGAAATCGCGCCCCCTCATGTCCGTTGCGAGAACTGAATAACCGTTAAGCAAAAGAAAATCGACGGCGGTCGATCCGGCAAAGCCGGACGCTCCAGTGACGCAAACCACGCAGTTGTCGTCCATGCGGTTCGTCGGCATTTTACAAGCGCTCCCCGGCGGTTGCGCCGCCTTGAGTTTCCGTCCGGACTCAGGCGTCTTTTGACTGTCCTTCTCCGGACTTGAAATCGAGCGAAAGCTCAATGAATTTCCCGTAGTCCCGCGCCCGGCGCAAAACCTCTTCGGTCAGAGATTCGCCCTTCTGAACGACGCGCACGTTCTCATCAGTGTAAATGTCCCTCGGCGCGCGTTTTCCGAGCATCGCGGAGGCAAGTTGACCGCCGAAGAAATCCGCGACGTTCTCCTCAGTGGCTTTTTCAGGGAATCCTTCCGCCCTGCGCGCGAGCCGGGCCGGGTCGAACGCGAGCTTAATCATTCCGGGACCGCCCGCCGCTTCCATCAAATCCTTTGTCACTTTCATCCTCAGCGCGTCTTCGTCAATCGGTTTGGGACGCGATTCCGCAACTCTCTTCTCTATTTCCCTCGCCATATCCTCGCGCAGTTTCTCCAACCCTCCCTCAAAAACCTTTTCAGCGGTCTCCGCTATCGCCCCGCTTTCGTTCGCGCTCTTCCTCTCAGCTTCCTCGGCAAGTTTTTCCAACTCCTCGAAACGGATTCCCATCTCCTTGTTGACGCTTTCCTGCAAATCTTTTTTCCATTTTTCAAATTTCTCTTCCGCAAGCGCGGACACAGAGTCGATATCGATCCGCGCTATTCCCGCGCCCTCTCCTGATTCAATCTTTTTCACAGATTCGGAAAGTTCGCTTATTTGCTTCTTCAGTTCCTCAATTTCCAAAATTTCCGGAACCGCGGAATTCTCTTGTACAGGCTCTGATTCTATCAACCTTTCAATAGTCGTAAGTTTCTCGTCAAGGTCGATTAGTTTGCGGTCAAGCCCATCCTCGCCGCCGCCGCTCAAAGAAGATATCTCTTCCAACACGCTTGAGAAACGCGATTCAAGAGAAGCCACGCTCGCTTTTAAATCCTGAACATCGGCAGCAGAGCGCGCTCCCTCCGCCGCAACCTTCCCTACTTCCGATATTTTTCCTTCGATGCTATTCAGCGCCTGCGCCGCGTCTTCCGCTTTAGATATCGAAACGGTCAACCCGTCGATTTTTTCCAACATTTCTTCTATCGCTTCATCCATCTTCTCGGATATTTCAGATAGAACAGAGCGCCTCGACTCTTCCAACTTGGCTGAGTCCACATACGGCGCGAGAGAACCCATCAACTCCGCGCGCAACCTCTCCTCTACTCCAGAGACGTTCGAAATCGAGTCAGCAATGTTGTCTATCCTTTCACTAACTTCCTTGGCAAACCCTTCTATTTTCCCGGATATCTCGGAGAGGACAGAGCGCCTCGACTCTTCCAACTTGGCTGAGTCCACATACGGCGCGAGAGAACCCATCAACTCCCCGCGCAACCTCTCCTCGGCCCCGGCGATGCCGGCTTCCATATCCTCGAAACTTGCAAGTTTCCCCGTCATTTCCTCAAATTCAGTTTTTATCCTGTCCAGTTCGCCTTTATCAGCCGTCCTTTTCAACAAGGTTTCCAACTCCTTGACGGCTGATTCCACTTCGTTTTTCTCAGCAAAAGCGCCGAACTTCGAGCGGATTTCATTAATCGTCGATTCAATATCCATTTTCGTGACAAAACTATCCGCGCGGGAACTGATTTCGGCGAGAGCCGACTCCAAAGATTCCTTTTCAGCGAATGCGGCAAGCCGGCTTTCCAACAAAGTCTCATGCTCGTCCTTCAAGCTCTCAAGTTGCGATTGAATTCCGCTCAAAGATTTCTCAAAAGCGCCCTTCAAGGATTCGGAGGCAATCCGGGCATCTTCCGAAACGCGCTCCGTTTCTCCTGAAAGTTTCTCAAAAATCGCAATCCTGTCCGCTTCATAATCGGCGGTTGTCACGACCGCTTCCATGAAAGATTCGACTTCTTCTTTCGACATTCTAAAAATCTCGAGAGCGTTCTCCAACTCGGATTTGTCCGCCGCGCTCTCAAGCTTCGTTTCCGCTTCGCGCAGCGCCGATTCCGTCGCCGCCGCCTTCTCCGCCATCCCGTCCATCCGGACTTCCATTTCTGCCATCGCGGATGATAACGCTTCTTTTTCGGCAAACATTTCCATAAGAGAAGTCAACCGTGTCGATTCATCTTTTATCGCGGCCTCAAGCTTTGCCGATGCGTTCTCCAACTCGGATTTATCCGCCGCGCTCTCAAGTCTCGCTTCAGCTTCCCTCAGAGCCGATTCGGTGGCCGCCGCCTTCTCCGCCATCCCGTCCATGCGGGCTTCCATCTCCGCCATAGCGGACGCCAGCTCTTCTTTTTCGACGAGTTTTTCCAACCTTTCATGCAAAGAGGAAATATCTTGATGAGTCTCTGTTTTTTGCTTAGCAAGCGCGTTTTCGAGCTCGGATTTATCCGCCGCGCTCTCAAGTCTCGCTTCAGCTTCCCTCAGAGCCGATTCGGTGGCCGCCGCCTTCTCCGCCATT
>JAKQBV010000568.1 GCA_029573925.1 bacterium | reverse complement strand
GCTGAACCCGGATGTGGCTATAATACACGTCCAGCAATCGGACGAGACAGGCAACGCGCAAATATGGGGCATCGGGGGCGACTGCCAGTATGGAGCCAACGCCGCTAAGAAGGTTATCGTATGCTGCGAGCGGATAGTCAGCCGCGACGTAATCGGCAAGGACCCCTCTCGAACCATCGTGCCGGATTATAAGGTAGCGGCGGTTGTCGAAGAGCCGTTTGGCGCTCATCCGGGATACACTCCCGGCTTCTACGACATCGATTTCAAATTCGGCAATGTTTACAAGACAGCGTCATCCACCGAAGACGGTTTCAAGCGCTTTCTTGACGAATGGGTTTACGGCGTGAAAAACAGGAACGAGTACATTCAGCATTACATAAAGAGTTACGGCTACTCGTCGTTTAAAAAACTGCAAGCAGAATTCGATTACGGATATCCGGTCAGCTACTCATATTAAAGGCTCGCGGCTGACAGGAGCCGACGCGCGGCGCGGAGGAAAACGAGGAACAATGACTGCTAAACAACTGGACGGATACATAAAACCGGAACTGATGGCGTGCTGCGGCGCGCGGGAAATTCAGGAGAACGATATCGTGCTGGTCGGCACAGGGTTTCCGACTATGGCGGCAAACATCGCGAAGCACACGCACGCGCCGAACGCGAGGCTTATGCAGGAATCCGGCGTTTACGACGCGCGCCCCAAGCGGCCCGCGCTTTCTGTGGGCGACCCATGCTTGAATCCGGGGGCCGCGATGATCGGCGGCCTGATGGACATAATGGGAATGGGGCTTCAGGCCGGCAACGTGGATGTCGGGTTTCTTTCAGGCAGCCAAGTCGATAAATTCGGGAACATCAACACTACTTGCATAGGCGATTACGAGAATCCCAAGAGCAGGCTGCCGGGCAGCGGAGGAGCCAATCCTATCGGCTCTCTCATTAAACGAGTCTTAATCATTGCCCTTCACGACACTAGACGTCTCGCTGAAAAAGTGGATTTCATTACCACTCCGGGCTATATAGACGGCCCCGGCGCCAGAGAAAATCACGGCCTTCCTCCCGGCACAGGGCCTCACGTGATTATAACCAACAAGGCTGTTATGCGGTTCGACAAATCGACGGGCGAGGCGTACCTTGACACCTATCATCCTGACACCACAGTCGAAGAGGTTGTAAAGAACACTCCATGGGATTTGAAGGTTTCTCCCGATGTTCGCGAAACGGAACCGCCGACGGAATTCGAACTTCGGGTTCTGCGCGAAGTGTTGGACCCCAAGCGCATGATTTCAGCCTACATCAGCCGGGGTTATGTTTGATCGGTTCAAGATTCGACGCTTAATGAATTAAAGATTGAAAGGGAAAGCTTATGTCAGCCGCAAACGAAACGCACACGGGAAAGCTTGCCGAGTTCTGCTCGCGCGTGTCTATCGATTCGCTTCCAAAGGAGACAGTCGAGAAGGCTAAGTTGTGTGTCCTTGATTTCATAGCGAACGTATATGGCTCGCAGCAACTGGAGATTGTCGGAAAGATCGGCGAATATGTAAAAACTTTCGGAGGGCAGGGCGAAGCGACAGCGCTGGGGCTGGGATTCAAGACATGCCCTCACAACGCCGCCTTTATCAACGGAGTGGCAGGCGAGGCGATAGAGGCGCAGGACGGACTGCGATTCGGCGGAAATCATCCGGGGGCGGCGGTGATACCTGCGGCTCTCGCGGTCGCCGAGCAAACGGGGCAGGGCGGATCGCGTTTTATCGAGGCGGTTATAGCCGGATACGAAGCCGCCAACCGGGTCTCCGCGTCGGTTCACCCTCATCACACTCTATCGGGATTTCTGCCGACTGGAACATGCGGGACTTTCGGAGCGGCAACGGCGGCGTCTCGAATGATGGGGCATGACGCCAAAACCATGCTGGCTTCCATCGGGACCGCCGGGTTCATCCTTCCGATATCCATGGCCGAGCATCTCATGGGTGGATACACCGCGAAGATAACGCAGGGCGGGCAGGCGGCCTCGGCTGGAATCACCGCCGCCGGATTGGCCGCCGCAGGTGTTACCGCTCCTCCTTACACGCTCGAAGGCTCCAGCCTTAAAGGGGGATTCACGCAGATTACCACGCGAGGCTCATTCGACATTAACAAGATAACTTCCGGGCTTGGCGATAAATTTACGATAATGGATATCTATTTCAAACCTTACACGTCATGTCGCCACACTCACGGAGCCGCGCAGGCCGCTCAGGAACTGAAGGCGGCTGATAGAATCGATATCGCAGAGATTGAAAAAATAGATGTTTTTACTTACGCCATCGCAACGGTGGCCGTAGGCAAGACTATAGGGCCGGAAGACAGTTTCGTGTCCGCGCAGTTCTCGCTGCCTTATGTGGTGGCGGCGTGTCTGGCGCATGGAGACATGAGCGCGGAGCAGCTTAAGGCCGCTAGCATATCGGACGCCCGAATCGTCGAGTTGGCGAAAAAAGTGAAGGTGTCCATC
>JAKQBV010000564.1 GCA_029573925.1 bacterium | reverse complement strand
ATAAACCTGACCATAGCATCGGCGGCGTTCTTCTCGAAGGCTGCTTTAAATTCTTCCGAACTCATCCGCGCAACGGCGGCGAAGTTTTTCAAGTCCTGTCCGCCCTTGACCGTTGCCAGCTTCATTTCAATCATGACGCGGGAAAGAGCGGTGCCGCCCATTTGCGCCTCGATGCCGACGCTTGCCAGCGCACCGGCGAAGGCCATGATTTCAGCTTCCGTCATGCCGATTTGAGCACCCGCACCAGCGAGCCGCTGCCCCATCTCCACTACATCTCTTTCAGTCGTGGCGAGAGAGTTTCCAAGCCGAACAACCGTTGACGCGAGCCTGTCAAAGTCCTTTTGACTCATCCGCGTAATATTGGCAAACTTCGCAAGCGCGGCGGCTCCATCGGCGGAATTCAAATTCGACGTTTCTCCGAGTTGTACCATCGCCTTCGAGAATGAGAGGATGTTATCCCGCTGGATACCAAGCTGACCGGCTGCCTGCGCAACCTCTGCTATAGCAACGGCGCTTGACGGCATCTTTTGCGACATGTCCATGATGCCCTTTTCAAGGGCTTTCATTTCAGCTTCGGTGCCTGATACAGTCTTCCTCACACGGGCAAACGCCGTTTCAATCTGTATGGATTCCCGCATAGCGAGCGCACCGATGCCGACAAGGGGAGCGGTGAAGGCTCTGGACATGGTTCTTCCGACCTTCTCCATGTTCGCGGACAATTTGCCCATCTTGTACTCGATACGCTTCCATCCGCGCTCAAGATTCGTGATGTCGGCCCCGAAGAAATACGTGATTTTCTTAGCCATTCTTTACCCCCCTTTTAGCCCGGATACGCTCTTTCTGATATTCGTGGTACTCGTTTTTGTCCATAATCCGACCGTTCACCCAATACCCGGAGAGGTCTTCCACCCTGACGGGGCGCTTCAAGTTGCCGGAAGCGGTCATGATCCATACAGCGTGCTGCGCCCGTTTCTGACTCTCCAAAAACTCCGAGTACCGCCAAGCGTAAATAAGATCGTCAAGTTCTCCGAACGTCAGCCGCCATAAATCGTCATGCGAAAGTCGCAGCGGACCGAGAGCAACGAGTTTCATTTCCTCGCACGTCGCTTCCCAGTCCGCCGCCGTCAGTTTTTTCCTTCCGACTCCTCGTCGTCTTTCAGCCCGAAGGACCGCCTGAAGGCCGATATCAGCTTTTCAGTTGCCTCGCCTATAAGCGCCACATACCGCCCTTCTTCGGCGTCGCAAAAGTCGCCGACCTCTTCAACGGTTAGATCGCGGTTCTGCCAAAGCAGCCCGGCCCAGATAATCGACAGTCCGAAGTCCACATCTCGCGGGTCGAACCCCTCTGTAAAAATGTCTCCGGGCGTGCGCCCCGTCGCCCTCAAAAGCTCCCGTATCGCGTTTATTCCGTATCTGATTTCAGTCTTCATGCAGGATCAAGCTCCAGTTCCCCGTCACCCTGGACGGATATGTTCACTCCCACCGCATCCTCGGAAGCGCCCGAAGGCGACCACCCGGTAATAGAACCAGTTCCAACGTAGACGGCAGGCTCGTCCTGCAATACACACGTCGCCGCATCGCCTCCGGTGAGGGAAGATTGAATAGCCAGTTCAGCCGCAACGCCCGTCGGGAAGGCTACAACAATGACGCCCGTTCCCTCCGCGAGGAAGATGCTTGGTTCGTCGTATGCGGTCCGCAGTGCGGTCTGAATCTCCGTCAGCGTCGCGTCGTGGTCCAGAGCGGATGTGACTATCGTGTCGCCGTCACCGAGCGTGAACGTGCCTC
>JAKQBV010000560.1 GCA_029573925.1 bacterium | reverse complement strand
CGCCCGCCCCGCCCGCCGCTCCCGAATCTCCCCTGCCCCGCTCCGGCTCCATCACAGTCAGGCATGACTCAATTCTCGTATTCGTCAAACCCGGAGAATGCCCTCCGCCGGAATCCGTCCCCGCCTCAAGGTCCGCCCTTTCAGAGCGCGAGTGGCGGCGGCTCTTCAACAGCCTCTGGACTTTCCCCGACGATAAAATATCGAAAACTCCCGAGGAGATGCCGGAAGAGATTCCGAGGCGTCTTATCCGCATGTACACCTTCCTCGGAGAGACAGTCCTCGACCCTTTCCTCGGTTCCGGAGCAACGATGGTCGCCGCGCGCGACACGGGCCGCGCGTCCATCGGCTACGAAACAGATGAAAAGCTCAAGCCCGTGATTCAGGTGCGGGTGTCCGGCGGACAGACGATGAAACAGCTTTCGTTCGAGAGCCAAAACCGCCCGAAGAGAAGCGTCATCGAGAAGGAAATGAAATCCGTGTCCGGCGCGTCAGAGAAGCCCTCTGCGGCAGCGGCCGCAGACGCCGGGGCGAAGCCCTCGACCACGCGAAAAAGAACAAAGAAACAGCCGGCCAAAGAAGCCGCGGCCCCTCCGGCGGTCGTGCGCGAAATCTTCGGACTGGACACGCTGAAGCTGGAAGACGGGCGCGAGATACGCCTGCTCGGACTTCAGACTCCCGCAGCGTTCTACAGCCGAAACAGGGGCGTGTACAGGCAGGCGCTATCATTTGTGGCAATGTTGCTTTCGGGCAAATCCGTATCGCTCCGCAGACCGGACTCCTCCAAGCTCCACAACGCTCCCGGCAACGCGTTCCACATCGTCGCCCCCGACGGCTCGAACGCCGCCGAAGCGCTGATCGGCAACGGTTACGGCCTCTGCGACAGGTCGGTGGACCACGACCTCAAAAACAAGTTCGAGAACTTGGAAACCGACGCTCGAAAACACAGCATGGGCATCTGGGCCTTGATGAAAACCGACTCGCCGAGAAAGGATTCCTGATCCCCGGAGAAAAACGGGGACTGGCAGCGCGCGTCTGAGCGATGCCTGTGCCCGCTTTTCGGAATAGAAGCGGCAAGCTGCTAACAATTTCTGAACATCGACGATTCTCGGCAACTCGTTTGAAAGCGGGAATCAGCGCCGCGACGCGACAACAGTCAGCTCCGGCGATGACAAGGGAGAAAAAATGAAAAAAGAAATCATATTCCCTCAAGGGTTCCTTTGGGGAACGGCCTCCGCCGGACATCAGGTCGAGGGCGGCAACGACAAGTCCGATTGGTGGAAATTCGAGAGCGAGGGCAAAGTTTACGACGGCACGGTGTCCGGAAAGGCGGTGGATTACTGGAACCGCTACGAGGAAGACCACGAACTGATGGCAAAATACGGCTATCAGGCGTTCCGCCTCGGAATAGAATGGGCGCGCGTCGAGCCGGAAGACGGCGTCTTTGACATGAAGGCCGTCAGGCATTACGAAAAGATTCTGCGCTCTCTGCGCAAACACAACATCAAAATCTGCCTCACCCTCTATCACTGGGTTCTCCCGCTGTGGTTCGCCGAGAAAGGCGGCTGGGAACATCCGGAAGCGGCGGACCGCTTTATGGCCTTCTGCGAACTGATAGTCAATGAGCTTGGCGAATATCCCGACCTGTGGGTGACGCTCAATGAGCCGAACGTGCCCGCCGCCGCCGGATGCCTCGCCGGGGTGTTCCCGCCCGAAAAGAAATCCTTCGCCTCGTTCTGCAAGGTCTCCAACACTCTGCTGAAATCGCACGCGCGTTGCTACAGACTGATTCACGACTTAGTCCCCAAAGGGCCGGACGGGTGGCCCTCGAAGGTCGGCGTAGCAAACGCCTACCAGCATGTCGCGCCCTTCGGCACGCCCGGACTCGCCGGTGCGTATGAAAAAGCGCTATCCCCCGTCTTGGCTTACGGAAGCTTCAAGGCGTGGGACTACTCTGTGGCCACCGGCTGGATCGTCCCCCCATTCGGACTCGAACACGTGCCCGGCCTCAAGGACAGCTACGACTACTGCGGCGTGAACTACTACACCCGCATGTCTCTGAAGTTCGACGCCGCGAAAACAGACGAAATGCTCATTGACATCCACGGAATACAACCGGGAATTGAAATGAACCAGATGGGCTGGGAAAACTATCCGCCGGGCTTCTTCAACACTCTCAAATTCGTGTGGGACACGTTCAAGAAACCCATTTACATCACGGAAAACGGATGCGCTGATCCGCAACATGACGACATCGGCCGCAGGCGCTACCTGCTGGAGCACATGGCGCAGATTGCCCGCGCGCTGGACGCCGGGATCGACGTCCGGGGCTATTTCCAGTGGTCGTTCACGGACAACTTCGAGTGGCGCGAAGGCTTCGTCAAAAAGCTCGGCCTGATCGAATGCGACTACGCGGACCCTGAACTGAAACGCGTTCCGCGAGTCAGCGCCGCCATGTATGCGGACATCGTCAAGAAAAACGGCATAACTACAAAACTGCTCGAGAAATACGCCCCCGACTGCGCCGACGGCGTCTTCGGCGATAAATGGATGGATTAATAGCAGAGATTAACCGGAATCAACATCGTCAGGATTTTCACCAATGAACCCGAATCCGTCATTAGGATTCGGGAGCGACTGTTCAGAGCGGATGAAATGCGAGGCGCAAGGCGCATTTTTGAATTGAATAGAACATACGGTCCATGAACAAAATAAATGGGTGGCACTCACAAACTTGCTTTGTGCGTGAGTTCGCCGCTATGAAAATCGCCCCGGTTCAATGGCTCTATCGTCGAATCCGGTATGAATGAGAGCCGATTTTGCGTGGAACGAAGTTCCGCAAAATCGGCGTCTAAGAGTTTTTTCGGAAAGGACGCGGGAAGCCCGATTTCTGCAAAAAACGGTTGCCCCGCAAACTTACAGAAAAATCCATTTAAGCATTAGCTTGAAAAAACGCGGTCAGATATACAGGCCGCCGTCGATTCTGATGGTTTGTCCTGTTATGTAAGAAGCGGCGTCGGAGGCGAGGAAGAGAGCCGCCGCGGCGACGTCCGACGCCGAGCCGAGCCTTCCGAGCGGGATGTTTTTTTTCAGGCTTTCCATCACGGGGGCTTCTATGCCGGAGAGCATGTCGGTGTCTATAAGGCCGGGCGAGAGCGCGTTGACGGTTATGCCGTACCGGGCAAGCTCGCGGGCTGCGGATTTGGTGAGGGCTATCACTCCCGCTTTCGCCGCCGCGTAGTTCGCCTGCCCCTCGTTGCCCGCCTCGCCCGCGACGGACGACATGTTGATAATTCTGCCCGCGCGGTCTTTCATCATCCTGCGGGAGAAATGTCTCATGCACAGGAAAGCGCCTCGCAGGTTCACCGCCACCACCTCGTCGAAGTCCGCCGCTTTCATCCGCAGGAAAAGATTGTCCCTGCTCATTCCGGCGTTGTTCACCAACACGTCCACCCTGCCGAATTTTTCGTAGGCGGCCGCGACGAATTTCTCGACGTCTTCCTCTTTTGAGACGTCGGCGACAAGCGGCAGGACATGGGCGCCGAGAGCGCGCATTTCATCCGCGGCGGGCATGATGGTGCTCTCCCGCGTGGAAATCACCGCCAGCGCGGCTCCTTCGCGCGCAAACTCCAGAGCTATCTGTTTGCCGATTCCGCGCCCTGCTCCCGTCACTGCGGCAACTTTTCCTTTAAACCTCATCGCGCTCGCCTCCGCCGCTTTCATTATTCAGGAGGCCCGGCGGCCCCCTTTTCACGCGTCATTATAGCACACGCTCCCCCGCGCAATGATATAATAGCCCCGAATCGCGCCGCGCCCGGCGCAAACCGCTCCGGCGGAGGGGGGGTTGCTTTATGGCCACTAAAGTTCTTGAAGGCGTAAAGGTTCTGGACTTGTCGCAGTTCCTCAGCGGCCCGCGCTGCTCTCAGCTTCTGGCGATGAAGGGCGCGGACGTGGTGAAAGTCGAGCCGCCGCAAGGCGAGACGATGCGCCTGCTCGCCGGGTTCATGCGCTCGGAGCGGATGCTGAGCGTGCTGCACCAGAACAAACGCGGAGCCGCCATCGACATGAAGAAGCCGCTCGGCCTTGACGCCGTGCGCAGGCTGGCCGACAAGGCGGACGTGCTCGTCGAAAATTTCGCGCCCGGACTAATGAAAAAAATCGGGCTGGACTACGACACTCTCAAGGCGTCCAACCCCCGGCTCGTGTACGTCTCCATCTCCGGGTTCGGCGCGACAGGCCCTCTGGCTGACAGGCTGGCCTTCGATATCGTGTCTCAAGCCACCGCCGGGATAATGAGCGCGTACAAAATGGAAGACCGCACCCCAAAGGTTTACTTCGGCGACCTCGTGAGCGGAGCCTACGCAGCTCTCGGCGCGGTCGAAGCCCTATTCCACCGAGAGCGTTCCGGCGAGGGTCAGTTAGTCGATATCTCCATGCAGGATGTCATGTACTTCCAGAACTTCTCCGCGTTGTGCGAAAATGCGCTCTCGCCCGTCATGGGCGACATCGAGAAACTCATCGGCCGCTCCATGAGCAACCTGCTCACCGACGACGACAACCCGCTTCCATTCTGGTATAGCTATAAAGCAAAAGACGGACATGTCGTGA
>JAKQBV010000558.1 GCA_029573925.1 bacterium | reverse complement strand
GCCGACGCGATGCCGAACGGCGGCAAACTTTTCGTTAGGACTTCCTCGGATTACATCCAGAACGAGATAACGATAGAGTTCACGGACACCGGGGTGGGAATTCCCGAAAGAGACGTAAAAAGGATATTCGACCCGTTCTTCACCACGAAGGAAAAAGGGCGGGGAACGGGGCTGGGGCTTTCTGTGTCGTATGGGATAGTTCAGAGGCACGGCGGCGCCATCGATGTCAAAAGCAGGGTCGGGCAGGGGACGACTTTCATGATAACGTTCCCGGTCGACAATACGCAGTGAGCGGAGGCGCGGCATGGCCGCAAGACCACGGATACTTGTAATAGACGACGAGCCGACAGTATGCAAAAGCGTGTCTAAAATACTCACGCCCGAAGGATTCGATGTGGACATGGAGACGGAGCCGAAAGAGGGCCTCGTCAAAGCCGTGTCTGGGGCCTACGACCTTGTGATAACGGACATAAAGATGCCCGGAATCAGCGGCATCGACATACTCAGAATAGTCAAAGAAGAATCTCCGTGGACGTGCGTGATAGTGATAACCGGCTATTCGACAGTCAGTTCGGCGGTGGAGGCTATGAAGGAGGGCGCTTTCGACTACGTGCCGAAGCCCTTTACCCCGGACGAGCTTTCCCTAGTCGTGAAACGCGCTTTCGAAAAAAAGATACTAATCGAGGAAAACAGATATCTTCGAGGAGAGATCGAGGACAAGTACAAGCTCGACAGGATGGTGGGCAAGAGCGGCGTGATGCAGCACATCTTCAAGCTGGTGAACATCGTGTCGCCGACCAACAGCGCCGCCCTCATCTACGGCGAGAGCGGGACAGGCAAAGAGATGGTGGCCCGAGCGATACATTACAACAGCCCCCGCTCGAAAAAGAGGTTCGTCCCGGTTGACTGCAACGCGCTCGCCGACAACCTGTTCGAGAGCGAGATGTTCGGACACGAAAGAGGGGCCTTTACAGGGGCGGTGAGGGAGAAAAAGGGATTGATAGAGGAGGCGGACGGAGGCACTCTATTTCTCGACGAAATCTCCAACATCAGCCTCGACGCTCAGGCGAAGCTTCTCCGCGCCCTAGAATCGCGCGAGGTCAAACACGTGGGAGGCGCGGAGCTTAAGAGAGTCGATTTCAGGCTTATCTGCGCCACAAACAAAGACCTGATGAAAATGGTTCAGGAAGGAACGTTCAGAGAGGACCTTTATTACAGGATAAACGTGTTTCCAATAAACCTGCCGCCTTTGCGCAAACGCCCGGAAGACATCCCTATGCTGGCCGCGCACTTCCTGAAAAACTTCGCTTCCGAGACCGCCAAGAATATAACCGGAATTGACCGGGACGCGATGGACCTGCTGGCCGGGCATGACTGGCCGGGCAACGTGCGCGAGTTGAAAAATGTCATCGAGAGAATAGTGATAATGACATTCAGCGACACGGTCTC
This sequence comes from bacterium, assembly GCA_029573925.1. GTDB lineage: Bacteria > UBP15 > UBA6099 > UBA6099 > UBA6099 > UBA6099. The sequence continues at coordinate 923 of JAKQBV010000558.1, read as the reverse complement.
GCGCCGAACGGTGGCGGAGATATTGGGCAAAGCAGCCAGCGCTGACGAGAACGATTCGGCCCCTGAAAATAACGAGGAGTTGAAAGAGGCCCGGCGTGCGGCGAAGAAACAGGCGGTCGAGGAAATCGAAAAGAAATTCGTGATAAACGCTCTCAAAAAATCCGGCTGGAACATCACCAAAGCCGCGAGAGAAACAGGAATGCAAAGACAGAATTTTCAAGCCTTGGTAAGCAAATTCAAAATAGAGGCCGAAGACGACGAGCAGTGACGGAGCCGCCGCGCGGCTCTCAAATTCACTCGGAAGGACGTGCGAACTGTGGCGGATAGAAGAAAAGCTCTCGTAATAGACGACGAGCCGCTGGTGTGCAGAAGCGTAAAAAAAATCTTGGCCATTGAGGAAATCGACACAGACATCGCGACATCGGGTCGCGAAGGGCTTGTGATGGCGCGCAACTCGAAATACGACATGTTGCTGGTGGACGTGAAGATGCCTGAAATGAACGGATACGCCGTGGTGAGGATGATGCGGGAAATCCAGCCGACTCTTCCAATCATCGTTATTTCAGGATACAACACTCCGCACACGCGCGAACAGGCATTCACCAGCGGGGCGAATGAATTTGTTCCGAAACCGTTCCTGCCGGAGGAAATCAGAGATGTCGCTCTAAAACTTCTCAAAGGAATGGGAACCGAGAGGGCGAAGGCGGACGCCTCTGCGGAAGGCGGGATCGGCGCAGATTCCGCGCCGGGCTCCGCTTCGAAACGGGACGCAAAATCGGCGATTGGCTATGCCTGCGTCAATCAGTCCGGCTCGCATGACGCGATTTCTGCCGAAGAACAGAAGAAGCTGATTTGCAGATTCGCGGATTCATCCGGAATGACTATTTCCTCAGTCTATGAGGATACCGAAGCAGGCGTTCAGG
>JAKQBV010000552.1 GCA_029573925.1 bacterium | reverse complement strand
GAACAGAAGGCCGTCGCGATACTTCTGACACTGCTGCATCTGGGCATAAGGAACATCAAGCTAGGGCCGACGCTGCCGGCGTTCGTCACGCCCGCCGCTCTAAACGTCCTTGTCGAGAAGTTCAATATCGCTCCGATATCCACGCCTGCGGAGGACATTGCCGCCGCTCTCGCAAAGTGACGCGCTTAGGGTCGCGCTGCGCTGAATAGAGTCCGGCTTTGATAATGCCGGACAGACGAGACGACCGGCATGTGATGCTGATTTAAAAGAGGCTCGCGCTTATCGCGGGCCTCTTTTCTCTGTTTTTACACAACAATAAGCCGGGCAAGCGCATATTATGAATCCGGATTCGTCGATAGAGCCGACGAACCGAAGCGATTTTCATAGCGGCGAACTCACGCACAAGCAAGTTTGTGCGTGCCACCCATCATTTTTTGTAGGGGCGGGGCCTGCCCCCGCCCTGTCTCTGTTATCGGGCGGGGGCAAGCCCCGCCCCTACAAAAAAAATTCGCCTTGCGCCTCGCATTTCATCCGCTCTGAGCAATCGCTCCCGAATCCTAATGAAGGATTCAAGATGAAACAGCCAAAAATCGACAAAACAAATTCAATACTGCTATAATCAGAATATTAAATTAGAAGTGTGGCTATGAACTTGGCGGATCGCTCCGGCGGACAACTCATCAGAGAAACAAAGAGTCTTTGCCCTGAGTGCGGAGGCATAATTCCCGCGCGCATAATCGAGCGGGAAGGGCGCGTCATTCAAGTCAAACAATGTCCGGCGCACGGCCATTTTGAGTTCGTCATTCACGATGACCCTTTTTTTTTCAAGAAGTGCTTGTCCGGAACATCGGGCGTTCCCCGTGAATTTCACGAATGCGACATAGAAGGGTGTATGGGATGCGAGCGGCACCTTGGCCATATTAAGACAATCATGATCGATGTCACTGAGAGATGCGATTTGAATTGTCCCGCATGTTTCACCAACACTCATTCGCGAAAGAGCAGAGAGCCTTCCGCAGACGAGATAGTCTCAAGACTCAAAAAATTGAACGACAAGCCTACTATCCTTATCTGCGGAGGAGAGCCGACGCTGCGCGCTGACCTTGCGGAGATAATAAGAAAAACTGCCTCGCTAGGATTCGTAGTAAAAGTCGCCACCAACGGTATTAAACTTGCCGACGAGTCATACGCAAGAAGCCTGAGGGACGCCGGACTTGGCTGGGCGTTGTTGCAGTTCGACGGTTTTTCGAACGACATTTACAGAGTCACAAGGGGAAGGGAACTTCTTGAGACGAAACGCAAGGCTCTGGCCTCTCTTGAAAAAGCTGGAATAAAAGTTTGTCTGGCATGCATGGCCGCAAAAGGGGTGAACGACGGCGAACTTGGCAAGATTGTGGATTTCATGGTTGGCAATGACAACATCATGCATCTTGGATGCACCGTGTTGGCTTCTGTCGGGCGGGACAACTTCGGCGCGGAGCGCGCCACGACGGCGCTAGATGTCATGAAAGCCGTCGAAGCAGGAACGCGAGGACGTATTGCCGTGAAGGATTTCATGCGGTCGCGCGCCATAGGGAACTTTCTTTTCCGGCTGACTGGCAACAGGGATTTTCAGCAGAAATCATGCTTTCACATGTTGCTTCTTCACAAACGGGGAAAAGATTATATTCCGGTGAACAGGTATTTCGATCCGGCGACGGCGGTTTCCAACGCGGGAGGGCTTGCGAGGCTCGCAGCGCTTTTCGGCTCGCTTCGCCATTGGGACGCGATTCAGATGACAGGCGAGGTAAAACTGTTTACGATAGAGGAGTTCAGGGCGCGCAATACTATCGACCTGACGGAGGCGAATTGCTGCAACAAAGTTTACATGTCTGACGAGGGCTACATACCTCCTTGCATCTACAACACGAAATACAGGGAGATGTCGTGGTTGCCGAAGGGCGATACGAAGGACGCTCGGACGCCGCGCGGCGCGGAGACTGAATGAAAGTTGCGTTCGTATATCCGGCTTTCGGGAGCCTTGCAATAGAGAGCTTGGCGGCGATGGCGCGCGCGAAGGGCCACTCGGCGGCGCTGGTTTTCGACCCTTGCCTGTTTGAGGATTCTTTTGTCACCATCCGGCCTCTCGCGCGGCTTTTCAGGATGAAGAAGAGAGTGGTAGAAAAGGTCGCCGCTCTTAAGCCCGACGTCGTGGCGTTTTCGGTGGTCACGAGCGATTTCCTTTGGTTCAAGGAGA
>JAKQBV010000530.1 GCA_029573925.1 bacterium | reverse complement strand
ATAAGAGCGCGACATGGCTCAGGGTCATGGCCGAGGCATTCAAATCGATTGATGAAAACAGGCGGCCGCTCATCGAGCAGGGGCCGTGGACTGCGCGCACGGACAGCATTCAACGTTTTGCCAGATTCGACTCGTATGCTTGAGGAGCCGCATGATTGAGAAACAAGACAACATGGATGTTGAGACGCGCCTCAGCGGCGGCGCTATAGTTATCACGCCCCTAGTCAACGAGATAACCCACAATAACAACAGAGGATTCCTCAACGCCGTGAAGGATTCTTTGATCGACCATTCCGGCGACGTAGTGATAGATATGTCCAACATTCAGATTATCGACAGCGTAAGCCTCGGTTCGCTCGTGGCGGCTTTGAAATACGTGAGGTCGCGAGGCGGGGAGATGTTTATTGCCGGAGCCGCTCCCGCTATTCTTCAACTGTTCGACATGCTGAATTTTAGAAGCATTTTCAAACTCTATGACAACGTAGAAAATATCCCCTGATATAATCATACTGTTTTTCAAAATCGGCATTATTAAAATTAGCGGTTCACGCGGACGCTGATTGTGTTAGAATTTATTGCGTAGGTCGCGACGTCGGGGGAGCCGGATGTGAGGATTCGCAGAAAAGGAAAATTCTGTGTTGTGTGTCCGGGCGGAGACCTGTCGATGATTGAGGGCTCCTCCCGTTTGTCCGAACAGTTGGCCGTGCTGTTCGATTCCGGCGACCATGCCATATGCGTGGACCTCATGGAATCCCCTGTTATCAACTCAAGCGTGATCGGAACACTTCTGAGGTTCCATGAGAAAGCAGTCGCCGAAGGCGGAGAGTTTGTGGTTCTGAACGCCAGAAACGTCGCGCTCGAATCGATGCTTCGGACTCGCATGAACCAAGTGATACGTTTCGTCCGCTCGGAAGAAGAACTCTAAAATCACACAAAAATATGTCAATGAATGCGCCGCCGCGCTCTCGCGTGTAGAATATCTCCGGGAGGCGGTTGGATGAGACGCGTCGCGCTTGTGACTCTGGGCTGCAAACTGAATCAGGCCGATACCGAAGCGATTAGGTTCGCTTTCGAGCGAGCGGGGTATGAGTCCGTCCCGTTTTCGAAGGATATTGCTGCCGATGTCTATGTCGTTAACACATGTTCGGTGACAGGATCGACGGACCACCAATGCCGTCAGATTCTGCGGCGAGCCGTCGCCATGAAAAACGCCAATCCCGGCTCGGTAGTGGTGGCGACAGGCTGCTACTCTCAAGTCAATCCCGGCGAGATCGAATCGATGGTTCCCGGCATAGACATTATTTCCGGAACGCTTGAAAAAGACCGCATCCCTGAGCTTGTAGATGAAGCATTGAATGCAGGGGAGGGCGCGCCGCGCTGGGCTGTTGGCGATGTGTCCGGCCAGAAGAAGTTCCGCGTCATGGAAATAGAAGGAATGGCGGGGCGCGACAGGGCATTTCTTAGGATTCAGGAAGGATGCGACAGGCGGTGTTCATACTGCATAGTGCCTATCGCCAGAGGAAAGGAAAGAAGCGCGCCTATGGACGCGGCTGTCGGCATGGCGGCCCGGCTGGCTGCGAACGGTTACGAGGAAATTGTTCTCACTGGCGTTCACATAGGTAGATATGGAAGAGGTTCCGAAGAAAACAAAACTCTGGCCGACCTGCTGCGCGCTTTGATTGATGTGAACGGAATTCGCAGAATAAGGCTGGGATCAATCGATCCCGGAGAGATTTCGCCCGGTTTTCTTGCCGCGCTAAAAAACGGCAAGGACAAAATCTGCGGCCATTTCCATGTTTCCCTTCAGAGCGGGGACGACTCCATACTGAGGATGATGAGAAGAGGCTATACTTCGGAAGAATACCGCCGCTCGGTTGACTCATTAAGAGAAATTTTTCCTGAAGCCGCGATAGGAGCGGACGTGATTGTGGGATTTCCCGGCGAGAGCGACGAAAATCATCTGCGAACGAAAGCGTTGCTCGAATCGACAAGGCCGTCGCATCTGCATATATTCAGATATTCGCCGCGCGAAGGAACGCCTGCAGCCGGGATGCCGGGGCAGGTTTCTGATGAGATAAAAAAAAGGCGGGCGAGAGAACTGTCAGAGATAAAAAAGCGGCTAGGAGAAGAATTCAGGCTCCGGCATGTGGGTGAACGCGCGGAGATTCTATTCGAGTCGCGCCGCGATCCTGCGACTGGGAGGCTGACGGGTCTTACGCGCAACTATATCCGCGTGTTTGCAGAAGGCGCGGATGAACTGAAAGGCCGAATCGCATACGGCTCTCTGCGCGCCCTTTTTTCTGATGGAATGACGGCTGATGATATCAGGATTGATTGCTGACGAGTTTCCGCAACCGTTCGTCTCAAGAAACAAGGTCTACGGCGGAATTGTTTGATATAATTGCAAAGAAAAATAGGCGGATTTGGCGGATGGTCGCGCAAATGTCAGATAAAAAAAACAGAGAACGCGGATTTCGCAGAGTGGCATGGACGATGTCCCTGTTATTAATCGCCGCGTTTTGTTCGGGATGCGCCGGCGACATGGCTGTGCCGTTTGCGGTTGTCTCCGCTGTTTCAGGCGAAGCGTGGAAACTTGCCGCGGAGGAAGTCGAGTGGAAGCAGGTATCAGAGGGCTATTCGCTGGATGCCGGAGACAGGATAAGAACCGGAGAAAAAGCTGCCGCGCTGATAGTTTTCAGAGACGGCGGGGACGCAAGGCTGGCAGGCGGCTCCGAAGCTTTGATATTGGGGATTCGTCCGGAAACAAAGGATGAAGAAAGAAAAGGTCCGTCGAGGGGCGTCGCGCTCTACCGGGGCGAAGCGTATATTGTCGCAAAAACGCGGTGGTCTGAGAGAAGAACCAAGCCTTTCGAGGTAGAAACTTTCTCAGCGGTTGCAAGGATGGGAAAGGCGAGGCTTTTCGTCAGAGAAGGCGGAATCGAAGTAAGCGCCGCGCAGAGAGGCTCGGAATTCTACTGCATGGCGGGGGAAGCCGACATAACTGATGTTGACGAGCAGTCGATTCTTCTCAAGCAAGACAAGGCGGCGTTTTTCGGAATAAGCGGAGCCAGAAGCGGGCCGGATGGATTTGACATAGCAAAAATGATGAAATATCTGTCGGCATGGAACGATGTTCTTGACGCCGGAGGCCTTGCGGACGAGGCGGCAAAAATCGGAGCTGGCCGATGTAGAGATAAAACTGTTGAAATACCCGCCGGGTATGTGGTGATTGAAAGGCCAAAGGGCGGGAAAGCCGACGCGGTGTTCGTGGATTCATTCTGTGTGGACATTTACGAGTTTCCGAATGAAGCAGGGCGGATGCCGATGGAGACGCTTTCCCCAAAAGAGGCGGAAGAGAAATGCGCGGAAGCCGGAAAGCGGTTGTGTTCCGGCCCGGAGTGGAACCGCGCATGCCGCGGGCCTCGCAAATCTCTGTATCCATATGGCGATTACTACGATGTGTCCGCCTGCAACATAGCAGGAACTAAGCTTCAGCCTTCGGGCGCTTATCCTCTCTGCACAAATGAATACGGCGCTTTCGATATGTCAGGAAACCTGTGGGAATACACATCGGAAGATTATAGGCATTATCTTGCAAACAGCGGGCTTAAAGAAAGAAGGGGCGGGTCGTGGCTAACGGGGCCTGAACAGTCCGCTTGCGCGAGACCGGGCGTCTACTCAACAATGGATTTGGGGTTTACCGGCGTAGGCTTCAGATGCTGCGATGATGCTCCCGTTGAATGACTATTCAACGCCGCTGATCAAATGTCGTCTCAACGCAAATTAATCGCGCGCAAACTTGCTATAAGAAATGAACGCGCGATATTTATTTCGATAACTATAAACTTTTAATCAGAACAGCCGATAACAAGAGAGAGATAAATATACGAATCTCGCATTGGGGGGATTCGAGCGTTTGGTTATGTCGGAATATGCGCATAACCAAACGTCGCATTTACATACTTCCGCAAGGATGTGGAAGGCGCTGTGACATAGGCGCGCGCGATTAGGGCCTGTCGCTTTCTCCCACGGAGGGGGAGACGAAGTTTGCGTACTTCGTTTCCTGAGAGGGCGATCGGCTCTGTTTCATCGTATTCGCGCGATATCGGCAGGGCTTGTCGTGGTTATTCCGCGTATGCGGATGCGCGCGCGGACGCGCGTATAGCAAACAAAAGGAGTTGGACATGAAAATCGACAATGCTATAGGCTCTTTGAACGTCAACAATCTCCATATGAGATTCTTAGAGATGAAGACGGCGTCAGAACGGCTTTCATCCGGGTTGAAAATCAACCGCGCGGCGGACGACCCGTCGGGCCTCGCCATACGAGACGGCATGAACGCAAAGGCCAGATCGCTGTCAACCGCCATCGCGAACGTGGAAGAGTCCATCAGGATGACGCGCATAATGGACTCTTCAATGGCAACAATCGGCGATATTCTCGTCCAGTTGAAGAGCCTTGCGGTGAGAGCGTCCAACGAAGCGGTTTTGCGGGACGATTGTTCTGACCGCACCAAGCTCAACATGGAAGCAAGGGCGTTAGTCAAGGAAATCGACCAGATAGCTTATTCGACGTTGTACAACACCAAAAAAATACTTCAGGGAGACATTGTCGAGGACATCGTGGCAGACGGGGCTACGCTGCAGACTGTCGTCTCCACTGGAACGGCGCACAGCGCAAGCTGGGCGGCGAACAATCAGATTCTTTACATAGACGAAGTGAGTTCGGACGCGACGCGTCCCGGAGGGGCGGGCACGACGGACAGAGCGTTTATCCAGACGATTGATCCGGCGACAAACACAGCTATCGGAGTGGCATCCCAATTCACTCACGACCCCTATGTGCTGGTCGATCCCGACGGCGACGGATACTACGATGTCGGGCCGGTCGGCGTTATCAACGACGTTTTGAACTTCGTGGGCGCGTCGGCCCCTAATCAGATCGACGCGGACGGCGATGGATGGGTCGTCGGAATAGACAACAACGACGCGGACGCCACGGAAGTCGGCGCGTCGCTCAGCGCGGCGCTTCCTATATACACCATCGCTTCCACAGGATTCGTCGATTCCACTGACATGTCGACTGTGTCGCAAGCCAACACCCGAACAAGAACATTCACAGGCGGAGCCACGCTCGTGGAAGACCTTACCGTCACTGTGACGGCGGGAATGAATTACACCGTCCAAGTCAGGGATTCCGGGACGAGCGCGTGGGTTTCGGTTTTTTCAGGAGTTAGCGTCGGCGGGCCGGCAACTCACGCCGTAGGCGGCGCGACCACATACGACGCTGTGAGAGTTGTCCTCGACGAGCCGGTGAATTTCGCCACCGCGATAACGATTAACAGCGTGAACGCTCCCGGCCCGGTTCCGGTCGCGCTCAGCGGCGTGGTGAACAGCTTCGTTGACCTCGGCCCGGTCAACACCAATGTAAGAACATTTACGATGGACACTTCCGCCGGCGCGGTCTCTCGAAGTCTGGACAGAATCAGCGTTTCCGTAAAAAGCGGACATGCCTTCAGAATACAATGGTCGGATGACGGCGTTTCTTGGGGCAATTTGACGGCAAGCACAGGCACGGGCGGACTTCAGACTTTCAGCTACACCACGGACACGAATATTGACCTAAATTCGAATGGAACGGCTTTCATCCGCGTAGTTATAAGATCAGGCGAAGACGCTTCTACCGCTATATTGGCGAACCCGACTGTTATGAACCGCAGAGACAGGGACGGAGACGGATTCCCCGATGTAATCGAGGTTGCGGCAGGCTCCAACTCAAACTTGGTGGGAAGCATTCCTGCGTGGTCTCTTTCGGGAGACCCGGACTTGGACGCGGACGGATTCCTCGATCACGCCAACTATGATTTGATATACGACAACACATATCTGGCTTCGAACAATCCTTTCGGAGCGAACTGGGACGGCTCAGGAGCGCGTCTTGGAAATCCGCTGGATTCCGCCAGCGGTCAATATCCCGGCGCGCTTGACTCAATAGACCCGACCCAAGTTCCGTCCAACGTGGACACCGACGGCGATACGATTCCCGACCCGCTGGACCCGATACCCGGAACCGCCGAATGGCTCACATGGAACGATTATGGGGCGGCTTACAAGGGCGGGGACATGTGGTTCATCTCAAACCGCTCAACTCCCGGCCAGAACGTGAGAGATATCTACACGCTCAATGGAACGACATACTCATTCGCAAGCGATTCCCTGACAGACGACGCCTCGGACATAGCGATGTCTAACGGCGGAGACATGGTGGCGTGGATAGAGAATGGAAATATATATTACGCTAACGCCTCCACCTCGTGCACGGGAGTCACCGGCGCGATGGCGGTCAACCAACTGACTTTCGGCGGGAACAACTACAACAATCCGTCGTGGAAATATGACAACTCGCAGCTTGTCGTTGACGACGGCGGAAGTCTGGTTATCATCGATTTCGCCACCGGAGCGGTTTCTTCTGACAGTCCCGGCGTGGCGGGGACAAACCCCGACTGGTCTTCCGACGGCGACAATATAGTCTATGAAAGCGGAGGGGCCATTAAGGTTTACAATCTCGTAATGGAGCAGGAATTCGATCTTGGCGTGTCCGGAACGAATCCCACATGGTCTCCGGACGGAAGCAAGATTCTCTTTGAATCTGGCGGCAGCGCTATGGTTGTGGATGTGACGATAACAAAGCGTCCGTCTGACGTTCAGGCGAACTCTGACAACATCGATTCGCACAAGTTTGACTTCTCGATGCCGGACGCTCGCGCGTACAACCTCGGCGTGAACTCGCTGAAT
>JAKQBV010000184.1 GCA_029573925.1 bacterium | reverse complement strand
ATCTTTCACGCAATACATGGTATTCTTTGTGTGTACATCAGCACCGATGTACTTCTTCATCGCTATCTCTCCTTTCTCTCTCGTTTGATACAACTGTATCACACTACCGGGAGAGATAGCCTTTATCATGGTATCAGGTTAATAGTCATATACCAATACAGAAATAGTATTTTAACTGATATTCATCGGAGCATCGCGAAAAGCTGAGAGCGAACAAAAAGCCGTTACTTCAATCCGAGAAGTTTTTTGAATACCGAGATTGCTTTGTCCTCGTCGAAAGGTTTTGAAACTACGCTTAGCGCGCCCGCTTCCAGCGCTTCGAGCAATTTATCCTGAGCGCCGCCGAGAGAGCTGACGACAACGATTTTTGCGTCGGGATGTTTTTCGATGATGCGTCTTACGGCCTCCATGCCGCCGATGCCGGGCATAGACAAGTCCATCGTGACTAGATCAGGCATATATTTGTCATAATACTCGATAGCCTGCTCGCCGGATGTGGCATTGTCGACGATTTCGCAACCTTCTATGCTTTCAATTATCTCGCCAAGCAAGTGAGCGGCGACACGACTGTCGTCCGCAATAAGAATCTTTCTAGTATCGCTCATTGTGTTCGGCTCCTCCCGGCAGTTAGGGCGCGCCCTCCGGCGCGATTATATCCTTGTCACTACAGCCAGTTCGTAGTTGCCTATCTGGGTATATCCCGGTATCACGGTCGCGTATTCGTTGTTGTTCACCGCCAACGAGTCGCTTGTCTTATCCGTGATTGTGACTGGCGGCTGGAACTCAAGTTTCTTTCCGGTCTCCAGCACTTTCGATCTGATGTTGCCGCAGACTATGTTGACATATTCGGAAACGGTGTCTTTGATTAGTTCCTCGTCATAAGGCAGATCGTCTTTTTTAAAGGTGCGCTTTGCGATCTGAAAACCGATATCCCATGACACGTTCAGTACATAGCGCGCGTTGATGTCGCCTTTGAACTCCATGTATGAAATCACGCCGAGATTCTTAATACATTCCTTCTCTCTTTTTATCTGACCGGATTTGGAGATCATGTCGCCAAGCCTGCGCATCATCTTTTCTGTCATGTCCACCGAAATCTCAACCAGTTCCTTAACTGGAATGTCTTCCTTGATCATGACTTCGATGGGAGGAACGGCTTTTTGTTCTTCCTTAAAATTATTCAGCTCGCGATCCAGAGTTTCCTCGTCCATGTGGCCGCAGGCGCAGATCGCTTCGCCGAGATAAATATGGTTGTTTTTCTGAATCGTGATAATCTCTTCGAGTTGGGCGGCTGTGAGCAATCCCATTTGAACGGCAAGGTCGCCGAAGCGCATGTCGGTTCGTTTCTGCTCGTTATGGATTTTGGCGATTTGTTTGTCGCTGAGATATTCATACTGAAGGGCAATCTCGCCGAGTTTAAGTATTTTTGACTTCTGGTAGTTGATGGCATCTATAAGCTGGTCTTTGGTAAGAAGGTCCTTTTCGAGCAGGTACTGGCCGAAAAATTTCGGGATAATGCCGGACATAAGCGTCTCCTTTTCAGCTATAAAATGCTTTGGCCGCGAGACGGCCTTAATTTGCTGACTTTATATATTACTTTATTATCTGATGATGTCAACTGATTAAATCTGCAGTGTTGGAATAATCAGTTTGGCGAGCGTGAGATAAGTCACTATTGAAAATATGTCCGAAACACTCGCAAGGAGCGGGCCTGACATAAGAGCGGGGTCCAAGTTCATTTTTTTGAACAGCACGGGAAGCAGGCCGCCAAGGCTTTTTGCGAAACTTACCACCAGAACCATCGACGCCAACACTGTCGCGGCAAGATGCGAATCCTTAGTGATTGCAAACACGAATAAAGCGGCGAGAATACCCATGCCTGACCCTACGAGCATGCCGACGCGAATTTCTTTGAAAAGAATCTTCAATGCCATAAGGGTGGTCAATTCCCCGGTGGCAAGCCCGCGCACGATTACAGTGGCGGCCTGAGTGCCAGCGTTTCCGGCAGAACCGTTAAGAAGCGGGATGAAAAAAGCCAATTGAACGTGCAGAGAAAGCTCTTTCTGGTAGAGTTTCAACAAAGTGCCTGTGACGAAGCCAGTGCATACGAGAGCCAGCAACCAAGTAAGACGTTGGCGCGCGATGCGAAGAACGCTTGATCCGACATAATCAATAGGAGCGCCGGCGGCGCCCAACGCGTATATATCCTCGGTAGTCTCGCGGCTGACGATATCCATGACGTCGTCGATGGTTATAATGCCCTTCATCTGCTTGACGCCGTTTACCACCGGAACCGCAAACAAATCGTATTTTGCGATTTTCTGCGCCACCATCTCTACATCTTCGTCCACGACCGCTGAAATCACGTTCGGATTCATCAACCTGCCTATCGGCGCGTCGGAATTAGCAAGCACTAGGTCTTTAAGAGACACCACGCCTACCAGATGGTCTT
>JAKQBV010000183.1 GCA_029573925.1 bacterium | reverse complement strand
TCGCCGAATTCCAGTACCGCTTCAACCGCCGTTTCAAATCAGGGAAGATGATCTCTCGATTTGTCTACGTCGCCGCCAGAACTTCTCCCTGTCCCGATTATCTTCTCGCACTATCTGAAAATTAGGGGGAATCAGGAAACTTTATAACCTCGCCGGATTTCTCACAAGGGAAATAAAGCTGTCGATGAAAACAAACCGCGGAAACCGCGCCCCTGTCACGACTTACATGCCGCTCCTATTTGCTTAACTTGAAATTGTAGCTTTTCGGCTGAGTCATATTCAAGAACCCTATGCGAGACAACGTGCAACCCTTCCCGCTGTCTTTAACGCCGGTCCACGAAAGCTCCGGAGCTACGGCGTCGGCGCGGTTCATATACACAGTGCCTGTTTCTATTCGCCTGCCAAATTCGACCGCAAACTCGAAATCCTCCGTCCATATCGAAGCTGTCAAACCGTATTTGCTGTCATTCATAAGCTCTAGCGCTTGTTCGTCTCCGCTCACCGGCATTATGCCGATAATCGGCCCGAAGCTCTCCTCCGTCATAACCAGCATGTCGTGATTTGTATTCGTTATCACTGTCGGCTCAAAATAGTTGCCCTTTCCGGCGACCGATGTCGCGTTGCCGCCCAGAATAACAGAAGCGCCTTTGGCGGTCGCGTCTTCCACTTGCCTGCACAACACGCCGACCTGCTTTTTTTGAGTCAGAGGCCCGATATATGTGTCCTTTTCCATGGGGTCGCCGACTTTGTATGTTTTTACTTCTTTCGTGAATGCTTCGACAAATTCCTCATATAAACTTGAGTGAACATAGATTCTTTCGACGGCGCAACAGCTCTGCCCCGTGTTGTAGAAAGCGGCGTCAGCAAGAATCGGAATAATAGACGCTATATCGGCGTCGCTCCGGACATAAGCGGGGTCTTTGCCCCCAAGCTCAAGCCCCACATCCGCAATCAAGCCCGATGCCCGCCTGTTCACCGTGTAACCGGCCTCCACCGAACCGGTAAAAAATACGGATCTGATCTCAGGCAGATCAAAAAGGACGTCTGCGTCAACGCGCGAGGCGGTTATTGCCGTGACTAGTCCCTCTGGCGCTCCGGCTTTCCTAAAAAACTCCTCGAACGCTATCCCGCAAAGAGGCGTCTGGCTGGAGTGTTTAAGCAACACAGCATTCCCGGCGAGAACCGCCGGAGCCACCGCGCTTACCGCTACCATCAGCGGATAATTCCAAGATGCTATATCCAGAATAACGCCCTTCGGCTCCAGAGCGATTTTCATGAACCCGGAGTCATCCGATTGTATCATTATGTCTTTAAGCGAGTCTTCGGCAATCGAAGCCATGTGGAGCGCTCTTTTCGCGCATCCGTCCACTTCCCTGTCGGCTTGCCAGAGAGGTTTTCCCATTTGAAGCGTCATTTCCTCGGAAATCCTTCTTCTTTCCGAAAAGAGACAGGCTATGAACCTTTCAACCAATTCCACTCTTTCCTTGACCGGCGCGCTTTTCCACTCCGATTGAGCTTTAACAGCCCGTTTAGCCGCCTCGCGGATTTCTTTTTCCGTCATCGCTTCGACTTCATAAGAGACTTCATTTGTGGCAGGGTTTTCTACTACTAATTTGTTCTTCATAAGCGCTCCTATCGAGACGGCCGCAACCGATTTATTCCATTTGACATATGCTAACGCACACGATATGCTTTTTCAAGCATGTCGGATGATATCATGTAAATAAGGGGAGGGATTGGCAACATGACGAACACAAACAATCAAAGCGCAGGGGTTATTAGGGCGATGAATCCGGCCACATTGGAATTGATACGAGAAGTCCCGGCCATGTCCGCTAAAGATGTGCTGGGCGTTGTGGAAAAAGCTCGCGAAGCGCAAAAGAAATGGGCCTCGATTGGAATCTCGGGCAGGTTGCGCTATTTTCAGAAACTCAACGACCAAATAATCGCCAATATTGATTCAATCGCAGAGACGATAACCATTGACAACGGCAAAACTCTTGTCGAATCTGTCAACTCAGAGATATACCCGGCTTTGGACATGCTTCGTTTCTGCGAAAGAGAAGCGCGTTCCGCCCTTCGCTCTGAGAAGCTGTCTCATCCTCTTTTCGGCGTCCTCGGAATACGCAGCTCGGTGCTTTATGAACCGCTGGGCGTAGTGGCGATAATCGCGCCGTGGAACTTTCCTTTCGCCATCCCGGTCACGCAAATCCTAATGGCTCTCATCGTCGGCAACACAGTGGTTTTTAAACCCGCGGCGCTGACCGCCGTCGTTGGAGAGCTTATCAGGGATTTGTTTGAGAACGCGGGTTTTCCCGAAGGGGTGTTAAATGTCATTCAAGGCAGCGGCGGAGTCATAGGCGAAGCAATTATGGATTCGGGCGTCAACAGGGTGGCTTTCACCGGAAGCGTGCCTGTAGGCAAACATCTTATGAAGAGAGCCGGAGAAACGCTCACGCCCATCACATTAGAATTGGGAGGAAAAGACCCATTCATCGTATTGGAAGACGCCGACCTTGAGCGCGCGTCTTCCGGCGCGGTGTGGGGAGCTTTTGTGAACGCCGGGCAGGTTTGCGCTTCGGTGGAAAGAGTTTACGTCCACAGGAAAATCGCCGGCAAATTCACCGATCTCGTGGTCGCAAAAACACGGCAACTGCGATTGGGCGACGGACGAAATTTTTCCACCGACATGGGCCCGGTGATTAGCGAGAGCCAAATTTTGACCGTCGAAGAGCACATAAACGATGCTGTCGGCAAAGGGGCGAAAGTTCTAGCGGGCGGCAAACGCTGGGACGGTTTGCCGGGATACTTTTTTGAGCCGACGGTTCTTGTCGATGTCGACCATTCGATGTCCTGCATGGTCGAAGAAACTTTCGGGCCTACGATGCCGATAATGACCTACTCCGACATCGACGAGGCGGTCGAGATGGCCAATGACAGTAGATTCGCTCTGACCGCCAGCGTATGGTCTAGAAACGAGAAGAGGGCTGAAGATATTTGCCGACGCATCGTCACTGGGTGCGCTACAGTGAACGACTGCGAATACACATACGGATTTGCGGTGTGCCCTTGGGGCGGCCCGAAAGAAAGCGGCATAGGCAGAACGCATTCGACCCACGGCCTTTGCGAGTTCGCCAACATCAAGAATATATGTGTGACTTCTCCGAGATTCACCAATAACTTATGGTGGCATCCATATTCGGAAACCGCGTACAAACGCATGAAATCAATGGCCGGCGCTTTCTATGGAAAAGGCGTTATTAACAAATTCTCATCCGCGACAGAAGCCGCAAAAACCGTCGTCTGCAAATAGAATTTAACTGAATACCTGAACAAGACATACCGGTCTTTGATTTGACTATGCCGAATAAAACCCTGCAACACACGGATGGGCATGTTAACTCTCGCGGCCTAAGCCTTTTTCCGCTTTCGGAATATTCCATCTCGAAATTGATGGCGATATCGCAGACATTGAATTCGTCGCTAAAGAAAAAGCGTCGCCATAGGCGTTGTCGATGACAGCCATTTAATTTTTCTATTGGCGTATTGACATTTACGATTTGTGTCATTATATTAGTCGTTATGCACGCAAGAACATAACGCAGCGTGTTGAAACAAAAAAGACGATTGGCGCTAGTTGTCATACAAGAATCAATCGAAAGGCTCGGCTGATTAAGAACTGTTCACGCAAGGTGTTTTCAAACAACACAAGGAGGCTATATGGGTAGAATAGCAATTGAAAACATTTACTACGAGGATTCATTTCCACATCCGGGAATTGACCCAGATTCGATTCATTTCGTTCAGATCGACGAGGAGAAATGCGTCGGGTGCGATGTTTGCCAAAATTACTGCCCTACCAACGCCATATTCGGCGCTTCCGGCGAACCGCACAAGATACCTCATAAGGAAATTTGCATTAACTGCGGACAATGTCTGGCTCATTGCCCTATGGGCGCAATCTATGAGACACAGTCATGGGTCTCAGACATAGAGAATAAGCTTAAAGACAATAATCTTATTAAGGTTGCAATCCCGGCCCCGGCTGTGCGTTATGCTCTAGGCGAGCCTTTTGGCATGAAAATAGGCTCCGTTACCACAGGCAAGATGATATCCGCATTTAAGGAATTGGGTTTCGACCATGTATGGGACAATGAATTCGCCGCCGACCTGACAATATGGGAGGAAGGCCATGAGTTTCTGGAAAGACTGTTAGGGAAAATTGATTCGCCCTTGCCGCAATTTACTTCCTGTTGTCCGGGTTGGCAAAAGTACATAGAGAGCTTCTATCCGGAACTCATACCTAACATGTCATCGGCAAAATCGCCCATAGGCATGTGCGGCGCCCTGTCAAAAACCTATGGGGCGGAAATTCGAAAATATAACCCTGCAAAAATGTATGTGGTTTCCGTTATGCCGTGCGTCGCAAAGAAATACGAAGGCATGAGGCCTGAGCTTCGGTCTTCAGGGTATCAGGACATAGACGCAACAATCGACACTCGGGAACTGGCATATATGATAAAAAAGGCCGGCTTGGATTTTAATAATCTTCCCGACGGCGACAGAGACGAGCTTATGGGCGATTCAACAGGAGCCGCCACAATCTTCGGTGTCACTGGCGGAGTTATGGAGGCCGCCCTGCGTTTCGCTTACGAAGCAGTCGCTAAACAAAAGCCTCCGTCTTTAGATTTCAAAGCGGTCAGAGGGCTTCGAGGGGTCAAGGAAGCCAATGTCAATATCAACGGAACTGACGTTAAAGTAGCCGTTGCGCATGGAGCCAAACGCTTCAAACAAATCTGTGACATCGTCAAAGCTGGAAATGCGCCATGGCATTTTATTGAATTTATGGCATGCCCCGGAGGTTGTGTCATGGGCGGAGGACAGCCGATATTGCCTGACGTGCAAATGGTAGAAGGTGAAAAGAGGGACAAGTTTCTTGCTCAACTAAAAAATCGTCTTTCCAATAATGTTTAAGGAGCGATATCATGGATAATATCACTATCACTCGGCGAGACTTTATCAAAACCTGTGGAACTGTCGCAGGAGCGACTATCATTGGTTTAAATTTTGCTTTTATCCCCTGCGCATACGCATCAGAAACAAGTTATAAAAGCCATATGAACGAGCGCATCAACGGTGTTTATGCCGCAGACGGCAAATTCGGCATTAGAGCATCACAGGACAATCTTCAGGTGCAGGCGCTCTATGAAAATTGGCTTGGAGATGTAGGAGGGCACAAAGCGCATGAGTTGTTGCACATGCGTTTCAGAGACAAATCGGAAAATGTTAAACGGCTGGGAATTCAAGCGGTTAATCCGCGCGCGTCTGAATTCGAAAGCCTGACATATCCTTACGAAGAATAATCCTCAGTAAATCTTTTTTGGCAAACGCTTGTTGATTATATCTTTCTGAAACAACTTGGCTTTATCTTGATAAATTCCCGAATACAGATGTTGTCCATGTCCGATTTCATCTTCTCATACGATTCTATGAACGCCGACATCTCTTCCGTCAGGTCTGATCTTCCCCCGCCTTCTTTCCCTCCCTTTTGCCTCTCCATAACCCGCATTCCCAATCTCTTTTCCATTTTCTGAATCTTCCCCCACGCATACCTGTACGACATCCCAAGCTTGTCCGCCGCTTCTTTAAGAGAGCCGGTTTCCATCACGGCTTTCAGAAGCTCAAGGCGTCCATCGCCCATGACGCATTCGCCTTCGTCGTCTTCAATCCAGATTTTTACATGCACCTTCATGCGAACTCGCCTTTCAAGCGAACCCCGTCTATCAGACTGCTTACTAATAACACAATAATATCATAATTTTTGTTATATGCCAGCGCAAAAGCCACGCTAACATCCCTGCTCTCGCCATCAAGCCTCATTGCCGCGTGTTGAGAATATTGTTGATAAAAAAACGAGCGAGAGCCTTTATCGGGCGGCGCGCCTTCATGCTATTTGAGAAATTTCAAAAACATTTTTGCCGTGTTAATTAAATGAACCGCCCTATTCCCTTGGCCTTTGGCGTGCTGGAAGTGAAGAAGCGACTTCATGCCGTTGAACTTTTCTGCCGAATAGGGATGCCACCACAAATCTTTGCTCGACATCGGCTTGTGGAATGTGACGTTCTTTATGGTTGTTTGCGCTTTGAGGCCGTGAGCGGAATGCACGCGACCGATGCCGCTTTCTTTGACGCCTCCCCACGGACACACCGCGAAACCGGCTGTGAGCGCATGGTTGTTGGCGGTCACTGTTCCGGCTTTAATGCGCTCCGACATGCGCTCGGCACGCTCCCTGCTTCGGGTCCACACGCTCGCGGTCAGCCCGAAACGCGTGTCGTTCGCAAGCGCGACGGCTTCGTCTTCGGATGAAAACCTCATAATGGGCATTGTTGGGCCGAAAGTTTCTTCGACCATGCAGGATATCGAATGGTTGACATCGACAAGAACCGTAGGCTCATAAAAGAATCCGGGCAGACCGTCCCATCGTTTGCCGCCTGTCAGCGCGCGCGCGCCGGCGGCTATGGCTTCCTTCACATGAGAATCGACAATGTCCAATTGCTCCTCGCTGATCATCGGGCCCATGTCCGTTTCCTTGTCCAGCCCGTTTCCAAGCCGCAGACTCTTCGTTTTCTTGACGACAAGATCAATAAATCGGTCTGCGATTTTGTCTTGGACGTAAAAACGTTCCGCCGACGCGCAGACTTGCCCGGCATTGAAAAACGCGCTCCAAACCGCGCCGTTCGCCGCCCGCTCCACATCCGCGTCTTCCATCACGATGAATGGGTCTTTCCCGCCCAGTTCGAGCGTCACGGGAGTCAATGTTTCAGCGCACATAGCCATGAGTTTCTTGCCGACCGGGACGCTTCCTGTAAATACGACATTGTCCACTCCGGCTTTGAGAATCTCCGCTCCAAGTTTAGAACCGCTTCCCTGCACAACGGAGACAAGACCTTCGGGAGCGCCGATCTCCTCGAATATCTTGCGCGTGAGATCTCCTATCCATGCGGTTATTTCAGCCGGCTTGTGAACAACCGAGTTTCCAGCCGCAAGAGCCATCGGAATCTCCTGCCAAGCGTTGGCAAACGGAAAATTCCACGGGGATATGACGCAAGACACCCCCGCAGGCTCGAAAACATTCCTGCTTTTCAGGCCGGAGAGCGTGAATATGGCGTTTTTCAAAGGCTCGTCTCCGAGAATTTTTGAAGCGTTTTTCGACACGAATTCGACTGTGTCCAGCATTGCCATGATTTCCGCGTTCATCGATTCAAAAATGGTTTTGCCGTTGTCCTGTGTAATAACGCGCGCCATCTCGTCAATATTCGAAATCACATATTCCCTCGCCCGCTGCAAAAGCTCTATTCTTTTTTCAAGCGGAACTCTCGCCCACTTTTCCTGAGCCTTCCTCGCCTGCTCGACTATTCCCGCCACAGACTCCAACGGCGTCGCGGCTATTTCAGCGTTCACTTCAAGAGTGGCCGGGTTAATTGATTTTATCATTCTCGCGCTTCCATTTTTTTCAACCATCATTAATCTCTCTTTCTTCTTGTGTTCTTCTCATGCTGTTTCAATGCGATTATAATGTCTAAACAGCCGATATGCAACAATAAGCATATCGCATATTGATTCGGATGTTGCTTGCATAAAACAGCATCTAATCCGACGCAAGGAGACTAAAAACATGATTGAATCACTGTACATCGACGGGAATTGGACTGCGCCCGACGCAAGGGCGACACTGAAGGTTTTGAATCCGGCGACAGGCGAAACTGTTCGAGAAATCGGCTACGGAGCCGAAAAAGACGCGGTCAAAGCCGTGGAAGCGGCGCACAGAGCGTTCCCCGCATGGAGCGCAAAAACTGTTTACGAACGAGCGTCTTTGATACATCGAATATCAATAATGATAAGAGAGAACGCTGAAAGTCTTGCTCGGATTTTGACGCAGGAAATCGGAAAGCCGCTTTCGGAAGCAAGAGGCGAGATATTCGCAGGAGCCGACCAATTCGAATGGTACGCCGAAGAAGTTAAGAGAAGCGCGGGCGATGTTATTCCCAACAGACTGACTGATAAACGACACATGACAATTCGGCATCCCGTAGGTCCAGTGGCGGCCATATCGCCTTGGAATTTCCCCATTTTGCTTGCGGCGAGAAAAATTGCGCCAGCGCTGGCTGCGGGCTGTACGGTTATTTCGAGGCCGGCGAGCCAAGCGTCTCTCACGCTGCTCGAAGTGTTCAAACTCATAGATTCAATCGGGTTTCCTCCGGGCGTCGCCAACTTCGTGGCGGGAAATCCGAATCAATGTTCGGATGTTTTCGTGAACGACCCGCGAATTAAAAAAATCAGCTTCACAGGTTCGTTGGATGTCGGCGGAGAGCTTTATGTCGAGTGCGCGAAAAGAATGAAAAAAATCTCTCTGGAGCTTGGCGGACACTCCCCCTTCATCGTTATGCCTGATATAGACCCTGATGAAGCGGCGGAGAAAGCCGTGTTCGCAAAATTCAGGAACATGGGGCAAGTGTGCATCTCCGCCAGCCGGTTTTTCGTTCCCAATTCCATAAAAAAACAGTTTGAAGAAAAAGCCGCAGAACTCGCATCGAAACTGCGCGTGGGCAACGGCCTAGACCCTGACACGGATGTCGGGCCTCTTTTCACTAGAAGCCGCGTGAAGGAAACTCTTCGCTTTGTGGAAGACATAAAAAGCAAGGGCGGCAGGATACTGTGCGGAGGGCGTCAACCTGAGGGGGAAAAGTATGCGGGCGGCAACTTTTTTATGCCAACAGTCGCAACTGATATGTCATGTGACATGCTAATCATGAAAGAAGAGCCGTTCTGCCCCATACTTCCGATTATCGGATACAACAGCATAGACGAAGCGCTGACCATGGCAAATGACACGCAGTACGGGTTAGCCGCTTATGTTTTGACGCGTCGCCTCGATTGGGCCGTGACAGCCGCGGAAAGAATCGAGGCGGGCATCATCGGGATCAACGACTGTTCGCCAGCGGCTGCGCAGTGTCCTTTCGGCGGCATGAAATCAAGCGGCATCGGACGCGAAGGCTGGAGCATCGGCCTCGAAGGGTACTACGAAACAAAATACGTTTCAATCTGCATCTGAAATTTATCCTCTGCCTGTAATACATGCCCTTCAGGGCGAGAGATATATGAACCGTGGGAACTATGAATTTGCATCGCGTGGCTAAAAGACTTTTCGCAAGCCACCTGAAAAAGACAGGGTGGCATAGGTTGGTTTTATTATCTGAAACGTTGTTCATAGATTGATATTTTTGGATGCGTTTTCAGTCCATATTTGCGCCCGGTTGAACTGTTTCATGAGCATGTCGGCTTCGCGCATGGTTTTGCCGTCGTACCGGCTGATCTGAACCGTTGCGCCTCGTGCGCCATAGACAATCTCGAGGATTCGAACCGATTCCCAGAATCTTGGGACGCTGTCTCAGTCTCAGGATTTGGTTTCATCGGAGTTATTTTCATCCCCGCCGCCATCAAATGCGACGCTATTCTGCGATTCCGGCGTGGTTAAATCCGGGAAATCCGGCACAGGCGACTGATATACACCCTCGATTACTTATCGAATCAGACATATCGTCAACAGATAACAATAAGTGCAGACAATTTGTTCGGCAAAGGGGGAGAGATAGTTATTGTCCGGATAGGGGACGGGTGCGAAACGGGGCGTGCATAGTAGAGCAGAGAAAGCGTGGCTCAATGGGAGAGAATGGGAAAAAGGAGAATTTATGGAGCGGTCTTCTCCAGAAGCATTTCCACTTCCCGGCGAAAAACCGGTAGTTTTTCTTCAATTATGCCCCACACGACGTCGTCGGCGATGGAAGCGTAGCCGTGGATTAATCTGTTTCGGAAGGAGATGATTCGCCCCGGCTCTGTAATGCGCTCCGAGAGTTCGGGCGCGACGCGCAACGCCTGATTCAGAGCCTCGCCGATGATTTCGAACTGGCGCTCCACGCCCGAACGAACCAATGGATCGGCGCTATATTCTTCGAGAGTCTTGCCGGAAACAAACCGCTCGATCAGGACACACGCTTCATTGATATCGTAAAGATACTTGCAGACTTCATGCCGCTTCATAAAGTTTTACCCGGGTCTGCTCGACGGACTTGAGGAAATAGGGATTTCTGATGGGGCCGGGCTCCACAAGGTCTACCGGCATGCCGAACAGGATTTGAAGGTCTTCCTGGAGACCGAAAAAACTATCCGCCTTCGCGCCGGGGGGCATGACGCGGAATTCCACTAGAAAATCGAGATCGCTGGTTTCCGCGTTGAAATCATCGGACGCCGCCGACCCGAAGAGCCAGAGACGAACAACGCCGCGCCGCTCGCAGATAGCGGACAGTTCGTCTATTCGCTTCTTTATTAGTTCCCGCACAAAACACCCCCTCGGCCGTAAAGACCTCTTTAATCATTCTGATTATACCCTTGAAGCGGATGAAACCGCAACTTACAAAGCGCCCGCGCCGCGTAAAGTCGGCTGTCGACAAAGTCGCCGATCCCCACTTGCGGCACGCGGACAAAAATTAATTTCCGACCATACTACGATTTTACATTAGTAAATAACCATGGCATCGTAACAGCTTTGAACGCTGTTGAAATCCGTCGAAAGGATGCGTGATTTCCGGTTGTTTCCGTTTAGGACCATGAGGTTGCTGGAACTTCGGGAAGAGCGCGGAAAATACAAATTTCGCGGTGGAAACTTAAAGGAGACTTAATGGGGACTTCTGTTAATTTGGTGTCTTAAGGTCCGTTGCCTGCCGATGTTTTTTCACAAGGCGGTAAACATGCCGGGGCGTCAATTGCGCCAGCGCGGCTACTTCTTTCACGGGTGCGCCGTTCTTCACCAGCATGACGATAAGCGTGGTTCGTTCCCGCCTGTTATCGTCGCGCCGGGGCGCCCACAGCAACCCGCCAGAAAAATGCTTCCGCATTTCATCGAGCAGTGGCTTGGGGAATATCTTCGCCGCGTTTTCGCACTTCATTGCCGGCGCCTCCTTTGTTTTTCTGTTTTCGCAATTCCGCGGAATCACTCTCGCGTATGGCCCGTTCGATAATGCACCGCATGTCATAAAGCGAGACGCCCGCCTTGAGAAGCCTGTGCGCTCCTTCGGCTCGGAACACGCCGAGTTCATTCCACTGAGCTGCTTCGTATGCGCAGAAACTATGTGAAGCCCAGGCAATGATGCCGGTCAGGGCGAGGTTGAAAGATCGTTTGCATCCGGGATCGCCTTTTATGGCTATGCACATACTCTCGATAGGGTCCGGGCTGAAATGCCCGCAGTTCGAGTTCTCACACCTGTCATATCGTATCGACAGGACATCCGCCCAGAGGTCGGCTTTTTCCTTGATATCCATTGTTCTGTCCTTTCATTCGTTTTTGTTGGATTGGAGGGGCAACAAGTTGTTCGCAACGGGCGCGGCGGCGAATTGCACATCGGCGCCCCACAAACAGGCGGCAAGGCTACTGCGCGAACAACCCGGCGGCTCACGTCAGAAAGTTCAACGATGACAAAAGGCGAGGGGTGTCCCTGACCCACGAAGAGGCTGCGAGGCTGATCGCCTGCGCTGATCCTGAAATGAAGGCGCGGATTCTGCTGGCGCTCGGTTTCGGCCTGCGCGCCGGAGAGATAACGGGCATACGGCGCGGGGATGTGGACTTCCTCAACAACACCATCCGGGTGACGCGCGAAAAGAAAAAAAGCATCCGTGATTCTGGCGATCCCGCCGGAACTGATGTTACTGCTTCGCAATCTGAAAAAAGATCGCGGATCGAGAAAGGAATATCTGTTTCCGAACGAGCGGCGCTACAAGCGTTGGAAACGGTTGCTGATCAGAGCGGGAATCGAAACCCGCGTCCGGTTCCACGACCTGCGCCACACGGCGGGCACGTGGCAGCTTCAGAACGGGGCCAACCTGCGCGAGGTGTGCGAATTCCTCGGCCACGAATCCGTCACCACCACGGCGCGATACCTGCGCGTGGACGACAACCGCCTGAGCGCCATGAGCGCGAAGGTTTTAAACGGTTTGCTGTGATTTTTGAGAATGCTTTATCGAAACGAACGACTCAGAACTGTGTATCCTCTCGCATCATCTTCTCCAATAAAAGCTCAAGTGTCGAGAGTTGCACGTCCAGTTCACGTAGCGATTCGCTAACCTGCTCGGACGTAAATTCAGTAAAATCATCATAGTCGCCGCGAGAACGAAATTTGAACATATCCCTGAGGAATTTTCCCGTTTCCTCAGGCGCTTTATTTTCTTTAACAAAGCGGCTCAGAAACAGGGAAATGGTTCCGGAGTGCTTTGCAGAACTGAGCCCCTCGAGTATCAGCACCGCGCCGACCGCGTAGAAAATGGAATAATAGATGCGGTTCATCGCCCCGTTGTATTTTCCGTTACTGAAAAGTATTTCCGCTTCCTCACGGGTTTGACCCGCGCGCTCCATTCTGTACCGGGCGAGTTCCCGCGTTTCCGGTTTCATACGGCTATACCTTCTTTTTGAACGTTACCGAAAAACGGAGTGGCCCTGAAACGATTGCCCTCATAGTAGCCTCTTGAAAGCACGATTTCATTTATCAGCACATCATTCTCAATGCTCATCCTGAAGGCGACATCGGATATTCCATTTTCCACTCGCTTGCTGTTTTCTTCTATTACAACGAGAATATCGATGTCGGAATCCCGATCCATTGAACCTCGGGCGGCTGAGCCGAATAACAGTACCACCGGCTGCCCAATGCCGGGTATGCCTTTAATCTTCTCATGAAACTCACGCGCTATCCGTTCGGCCTTCTTTTCGTCCATCATCAACATCCTTCCAAAATACTTGCTCCGAATGTTGTCCCTGCCAATATTATACACGATACGCACAACATGGCGAGTTGCCATAAAAGAAGCGGCCAAAACTTCGTTCCGCCGGAAAAGATGTCTCGACAAGTCCTCGACAAGAAAAAACCTCAACTTGCGGATACATGCGGGTACATACGGATGCCGGGAGGCTCGGAGGCAAGTGGACTGAATCGGGAAGAAACTCAAAAACAGCCGCGATATTTATGTTTTTTGCTGATGGGCCCGGAGGGGCTCGAACCCCCGACCAATGGATTATGAGTCCACTGCTCTACCGACTGAGCTACAGGCCCTTGCTTCTTTCGAACCGACGGAGCTTGATTCGGTTCGGCTTATAATTCTGGCGCTTACTTCGTTTTTTTTCAACCCGCCCGGCATGTTCTTCGTTTGAACCGCCTAGTTGCGCGCGATTTATGATTTTAGTTTTTCCCGCCGCCGTGTCAACTGCCGGGCAGCTTTTTTGCGACTGCCTTTCAGATCCCCTCGCGGCATTATTTCACAACCACTTTTATCGGGTTGTCCAAGATGTCGAGATATATCTTCTCGCCGCCGGAGCCGGGTTTGAAGTCGGGCGCGTTGTACATGTGAGATGTTAGTTTCCAGACGCCTTTCGTTAGGGTTTCCATATATCTGACGTCGTAGCCTATCGCGCCTATCATTCCACGCTCCGACTCCGGAGGGTCGGGCTTAGAGGCGTCGTCCATGTAGAAAAGATACGGTTTCGCTTTAATTCCTTCATCGAAGAAGAGCCGGTTTATCCAGCCGCCGCGCGCGCCGGGCGCGGCCCCCCCAATAAACATCCATTCGTAAGGGGACAAGTCGAGTTTCTTTTCGGCTACGGACATCTCCCCGTCTATCTTTGTCGGCTCCGGGTTCTTTGTGTTGAGGAATATTTTTCCCTTAGCGTTTTTGTTGTGGTCGGTGTACACGCGGAAGTTAAACTCTTCGAGGAGGGAACCGATGTCGAACGGGACGTCCACTTCGGTGGGATATATGAACGAGTCGGCGTAGTAAACGTTGTCTATAACAGAGCCGGGGGTGGGTATTTTCCAGAAAAGAATCATCTTGTTGTTGGTTCTTCGGATTACGCGCGCCGGGCCATCTATCCACGCGAGGATTTCAGAAGTGAAGCTGCTTTCGTTTTTGTTCATCTTCGCGCCGACGACGCGGAGTTTGGCGGTCGCGCGGACTTTCAGCCTGTCCATGTAGTTTGCGCCGTTTCCTCCGCCTTTTTCAGAGAGAGAGAGACGGCAAAACCCTATCGGGGCGTCCTTGCAGAAAGATGTCGAATAGTTTCTTGCTGTTATGCGGAGGCCGTCTGAGGACATGGAAACGTAGTCCACATCAGAGCGCGGAGGCGCGGCGTCGAATGCGAAGACATAGACCCAAGCGAATCCGCCGTCAACGGGGTCGTGGAGGGTTATTTCATGTGATCGCGCCGCGCCCTGCGGTGGAGAAAGCTTAGCGACGCGCGCGCCCGCGTCCCTCGCCATGAATATCATTTCGTCGTTTGCGTCGAACGACGGATCGGAGTCTTTGTTTTTCTTGGGACCGAACGGAAACACAAGTCCGCCGGATGAGTCGCGCTCGTCTATCTGAAAAGGAATCGGGGAGAGAGAGCCGGACGGGTCGGCGGCGAACGCGCCTATCCTGTCAATCGGAGCGCCCAACAACGAAGGAAGGTCCGCTCCGCTGATTATCACCGGGTCAGTTATTCTTTTCAGAGTTCTGGGGGAAGCCGGCGCGGAAATTGCCGAACCGGCAATAACTCCTATTGCCAGAAACAGGGCCGCCGCGAGTCTCGCAGTTTTTGCCGTCGCTTTAATCATCGTTTTATTGTAACGGGTTTCCGGCAACGTAAAAGGGGAAGTCAGAAATCGTTTCCGTCGCGCTTGGCAACGGCCGCGCGGCTCGTTACGGCAGGCGTCCGCCGCAGCTTTCGATGAGTCTGTCGAGCAGAGGAGAGCTTCCGGTCATCTGGAATTCGAGGGCGACCGCGACGCGGGTCTCGTCGTATTTTCCGGGAGCGACTTTCTTCAGGGCGACGTGACCGGGGAAGTGAAGGTGGAAGTTCAAGGAGCGGAATTCTTCCGGCTTGATAAACGCGCGGTGCATCATGGCGATCTCCGTCTCGATGGAGTTCACTAGAGGCTCCGTTACCGGGCGGGAGCCGGGAGGGAGGGTTATGTGTTTGCATTTAGGCAACACCAGTTCGGCGGGCGGGGCGGCCATTTTGACGCCTCGCGCGGCAAAGTAGTCGCGCTGTTTTTCGAGGCTCTCTCGCGCGCGGGCGGCCCGCCGTTCATACCACGCGTCGTCCTCCAGCCCCCACACCCGGCAGTTGAACGGCCTGACCGAATACGCGGCGCACCTGCCGTCAAACAAGAACGGGCAGTAGACATCTCGTTGGACGAGCGACAGGAACGCCCAGCGGAACGCGCGCGCCGTTATCTCGGCCTCAAGCGCGGGGTCCGCCAACTCATGCCTGACATGTCTCCAAACGTTCAGATATTCGACGAAGTAGAAATCGGGAGTGGCGCGACAGCACACATCCCCGCAGTCGCCGCAGGTCGCTTCTGGTATCGGCGAGTAAAGCTTTTCGAGCCGCGCGAAAACGCGCTCGTTCTTCAACCGACGTGAAAGCTTGTCAGGGTCGTACTCGATAAGCGCGGGGGGCTGCTTTAAAAAATAGTCGGGGCCAAGCTCGCAAAGTCTTCTGGAGATGTCGTCGTCGCGTTCCATGAAGTTGATAGCCGGCTCCTATGAGGTTGAAGGCCGCATTTATGGAAAATGCGGATTCGATTCTATGGGAATATCATAATGTAAAACGCGGTTCGGCGGAACAGTTACTCGGCGGGCGATTCCGATAGGTCCGATTCCGTTGCGGCGGCCCCTGCGACAGCCGGCCTCAGAAGGGGGAAAAGGATGACGTCCCTTATCGACGCGGAGTCGGTAAGAATCATTATGAGACGGTCAATGCCGATGCCAAGCCCGCCCGTCGGCGGCATTCCGAACTGGAGCGCGCGGACGAAGTCGCGGTCGATGGAGTGAGCTTCGGCGTCGCCGGCGTCCCTGAGCGCTTGTTGTTTCTCGAACCTTCGCATCTGTTCCATCGGGTCGGCAAGTTCGGAGAACGCGTTCGCGATCTCGAAATTGCAGATGAAGAGTTCGAACCGCTCGGTCAGTTCCGGGTCGTCGTCGCGTTGCATGGCTAGCGGGGAAATTTCCGTCGGGTAGTCGTAAACGAAAGTGGGTTGAACAAGGCGAGGCTCAACCAGTTCGCCGAAAAGTTTGTCCATAAGCGCGCCGCTGTTCGAATCGGGATCGACGTCGATTCCGCGCCGTTTGCAAACTGCCGCTAGTTCGTCGCGGGACATTCCGGGAACAATGTCTTCGCCCGCGAACTCTTTGAACGCCTCCGTCCAGCGAATGCGCTTCCACGGCGTGGCGAGATTGATTTCTGCTCCTTGATATGTGAGCGTGGTCGAGCCTAGAGCGGCTTGCGCCGCGTCGGATATGACCGCTTCGGTGATTGCCATCATGTCGTTGAAATCAGCGTACGCCTGATAAAGCTCAAGCATTGTGAATTCCGGATTGTGCCGGGTGGAGATGCCCTCGTTGCGGAAATTGCGGTTTATCTCGAAGACGCGTTCGAAGCCGCCGACGATGAGGCGCTTAAGATATAGTTCCGGAGCTACGCGCAGATAGAGGTCGATGTCGAGCGCGTTGTGATGGGTTTTGAAGGGCCGGGCGGACGCTCCGCCGGGCAGTGACTGCATCATCGGCGTTTCCACCTCGATGAAGCCGCGCTCCTGCAGGAACTCCCGTATCCGGCGGATTATCTTTATGCGGGTCTCGAACACGCTCTTCACTTCCGGATTCGAGATGAGATCGACGTATCTCTGCCTGTATCTGATTTCGACGTCGGTCAGGCCGTGCCATTTTTCGGGCAGCGGATGGAGACATTTAGCAAGCAGTTGAATGGTTTCGGCGATAATGGTTATTTCGCCCGTGCGGGTTTTGAAGACCTTGCCGGAAACGCCGACCATGTCGCCAAGGTCGAGCAGTTTGAACATTTCGTAGCCGCTCTCGCCGAGGTTGTCGATTTTTATGTAGACTTGGATTCTGCCGTCGCCGTCCCAGAGGTCGGCGAAGGAGGCTTTGCCCATTTTGCGGGCTGTTTTCATGCGGCCCGCCGCGAATACGACCGCGCTGGAGGATTCGAGCGCTTCGAAATCCCGGATGATTTCTGCGGAAGTGTGAGTGCGGGGAAATTTTTTGGCGTAGCCTCGGCCGCCCAGAGCCTCTACGGCGGCAATGCTTTCCAGTCTCTGCTTGAACTGTTCTTCCTGTTCCATGGATATCACGCGCGGCGGCGCGGAAAACCCGAAACCGAGCCGGGTGTTTCCGACAAGCTATAGCCGCCGTCCCGGCTTATTTTATTTCTTTATGTCCGCGATAAGGTATCTTACACGGCCCTTTGGGGTTTCAGCGTAAACGATGTCGCCCTTTTTTGCCTTCATGAGAGCGCGCCCCACCGGGCACGCGTCGGATATCTTGTTCTCAAGCGGGTTCGCTTCCATCGACGACAGGATTGTGAACTCTTCGGCTTCCTTAGTCTTGAGGTTTTTGACCTTTACGCGGGAGCCGATGCCGACTTTGTCCGTGGATATCTCTTTAGCGGTGAGAACCTTGCTCTTTTTGAGTATCGTTTCGAGGTGCGAGATGCGGCTTTCGAGCATCTGCTGGTCTCTTTTGATTTCATCGAGTTCAGGGTCTTCGGAAAGGACGTTGCTTTTCTGGGCGTTGGACATACGCTCTCGGATTTCGTCCCTGTGCTCGCCTTTGAGGTGCTCAAGGATTTCAAGCATCTTCTTATGGCCGTCCGGCGTCAGAACTATCAGATCATCGCTCATTTGAGACATAAATAGAACTCCTCCCGGGCTTCTATACCCAGATTTCAGCGTATCAATTGTAGCGGGGGCCGCCGGGGATGTCAACGCGCAGGGCTTCCGCTGCGGCTTGCGCGACTTCCTCCCCGGATATTGCTTCCATGCAGTTGGGGTTAAGGTTACATTCCTTTTTATAGCAAGGCGCGCATTCGACGCTCGAAACCACCTTCTCGCCTCCCGAAAACATGTCTATCTCCGCCGGGCATGTGGGACCGAATAAAGCGACCGCCGGGACGCCCACAGCGGACGCCATGTGCAGCGCCAGAGTGTCCCCGCAAACGATTGCGTCCATCGCGGCTATGATGGATGCGAACGCCCTCAAGTCTGTCGTCGGGGAAACCACCGTTGCCGCTCCGCCGATTGCGGCGGCGACAGCTCTCATTTTCGGCTCTTCGCCGGGGCCGCCGAGAATCAAGAGAAAAACGCCGGGAACGGCTTTTTTTATAGCGCTGGCGAGCGCCGCCCATTTCTCCGGCGAGGGCGTCTTGTTTGCGAACGCGTCCCCCGCCCCGACGACCAGACCTAAAACGCGCGCTCCCGACGTCGCGCCCGCGCCGCGCGCAAGCTCCCGCCCCGCTCTTTTCTCCTCTTCCGTCAACACCAACTGTGGTGGCTCTGGAGATGCCCCGTCCAGCCCGCATATCTCCAGCAGTATGTCCGCATGCGTCCTCTTGTTAGTTCTGAATTTCAATTCGTCGGAAAGACCAAGCGAGAAATAATACTCAGCCTCCGGGTTAAAGGGATAAATCGCGCCGAGAGGGGTAATCCCCATGCCGCGTTTTTCCCGCGCCCGCAAGGCGGTCGCCAGAGCGCATTCGGCGGGAGATTTGTCCAGCGACAGGATAAGGTCGAACGCGGCTGGAAAAACGCCGGACGCCGCCGCCGACCCGATGGCGGCAAGCTCGTCTATGTTCGGATTGCCTTTCAGCAATGGAAGCGCGGACGGCAAAGTCAGCCAAGTCACGCGGGCCGACGGCCGGGCGCGGCGCAGCGCGGGCAGTATGGAAGTTGTCCTCAGCACGTCGCCCAGAGCTGCGGTCTTGATAATCAGGACCCGCTCCCCTCCCCGCTCCGGTTTATCAACCGGCAAATATTCGGGGCATCCGTCGCAGAGCCTCGCGAACGCGCAGGGTTTTTCGCTCCTGTAGTGAACGCAGTCAAGATTAATCTTCATAGATCTCTCCGACATTAATTTTAGCCCGAAACCGCGCGCGGCGCGCGGTCATCTTAAAAAATCGCCCTTCCCTCTCTGCCGCGCCCCTAAATTTTACATTAAAAATCCTTTCTGCTATCATTCATCGGAACCGACTGCGGGGGAGAAACAGGATGCTCCATTTCACCAAACCCGACGATGAAGACATAAGTTTTTTTCGCGATGTCGCGGGCGACAAAAACGTCATCAGCGGCGGAGACGATATCGAGCCTTACTCTCATGACGAGACGGAGGATTACAGGTTCGCGCCGGATGTCGTGGTAAAGCCATCTGACACCGCGCAAGTCTGCGCTGTGATGAAGCGGTGTTTCGAGCGTGGCATAGCAGTCACCCAGCGAGGCGGCGGCACGGGACTGAGCGGGGGCGCGCTCTGCGTCTTCGGCGGCGTCTGCCTCTCCTTCGAACGCATGAACAGAATCCTAGACATCGACACGAAAAATTTTACCGCGACGGTCCAGCCGGGCGTAGTGGTGGAGACGCTGCACAACGAGGTCGAGGCTCTCGGACTGTTCTATCCTCCCGACCCGGCGAGCAAAGGGAGCTGCACGGTCGGAGGAAACATCGCCGAATGCGCGGGCGGCGCGCGCGCGATGAAATACGGCACGACCAAAGACTACGTTCTAGCGGTGGAAGCCGTCCTGCCGGACGGGCGAGCGTTCCGGGCGGGAGCAAAGACCCTCAAGAACGCCACCGGATACAACTTAGTCCAGTTGCTAATCGGCTCTGAAGGCACGCTGGCGGCGGTGACGGAGGCGACGGTGAAGCTGATACCCGCCCCGCTGGTCAGGCGCACCCTGCTGGCTCCGTTCGACTCTCTGGAGACCGCCGCCGCCGCGCTCAACGAACTGTTCCTGAAGCGCGTTTCCCCGTGCGCCGTCGAATTCATGGAAAAAGAAGCGATTAAGAGCGCCGAAAGAATGCTGGAGCGCTCGTTCCCATACAGCGACTCAGAGGCTCTGCTGCTTATAGAACTGGACGGCTCGGACGCAGACGCAGTCAATGCGGACGTCGAGAAAGCGGGCTCAATATTGCTCGAAGAGGGCGCTCTGGACGCGCTGGTCGCGGAAGCGGGTCACAGGCAGAACGAAATGTGGGACATGCGCCGCGCGGTCGGCGAGGCTGTCAAAAATATCTCCGTCTATAAAGAAGAAGACACCGTCGTGCCCCGCGCCGCGCTCCCCGCCCTCATGCGCTCCATAAAATCCATCGCCGACACGCACGGCTTCACCGCCATCTGCTACGGCCACGCGGGCGACGGCAATATCCACGCGAACATCATCAAGGGCGACATGGACGAGTTGCGCTGGCGGCGCGACCTTCCCGCTCTCATAGCCGACATACACCGCGCAGTCGTCGGCCTCGACGGAACCATCTCCGGCGAACACGGCATCGGCTTCTCTCAAAAAGAATTCATGCCTATCGCCGTTCCGCAAACCGCTCTCGAAATAATGATATCGGTCAAGAAGGCTTTCGACCCCAAGGGAATTCTTAATCCCGGAAAAATATTCCCCGACGCTCCCGGCGAGGGGACATCTCAATCAGGAGGCGGACAATGAAGGAAATCTGGGCCCCATGGCGCGGGCAGTACATCCTCGGCATTAAGGACGAGCGCAAGGCAGCCTCCGCCGACCTCGACCCTTGCGTGCTCTGCTCGAAACATAAGGACAAACCTGAAAACGACCGCGACAACCTTGTGCTGTTCCGGGGCGAGCGCTGTTTCATTATGATGAACCTCTATCCGTACAACGCCGGACACCTGATGATTGTCCCCTACATGCACACCGGGGAATTTGAAAAGCTCCCGTATGAAACTGTCTGCGAACTGATGTCGCTCACACAGAAACTGCTCCGCGTTTTCAATCGAGCGATGTCCCCTCACGGCTTCAATTACGGGATGAATCTGGGCCGCGTCGCCGGCGCGGGCATTATCGACCATGTCCACGCACACATCGTCCCCCGCTGGAACGGCGACACTAATTTCATGCCCGTCCTCGCGGACACCAAAGTCATCAGCGAACACATAGAAACCACCTACGACCGGCTCCGCGCCGCGATGTCGGAAGAAGGAATGATGTAGTCGTAAAAAAGCGCCTCCGGCGGCCAAAGAGTAACTTTTGAAAAAGTTTCTCTTTGGAATCTCTTCAAAACGTTTCAATGGTCGTCGGCAGAGAATCGCTGACGCGCTTCTTCTCCCGACGCCCCATGTAATATCATTTAGAAACAGATGCCACTGAGATGCCTCCGGCGGTTCAAGGAAACTTTGAAAAGTTTCCTTGAAAATCCTTCAAACTTTTCCTTGCGCGACGGGACGCGACGCTGGCGCGTCGCGTCCCGTCGCTCCTATGAAGATGTTCAAGAAGAAGATTCTCATAGTAAACTCTACCAATATCTTTTTACACGATACGCGCCGATGGCGCGGGCGAAGCCGCGACATCAGCGCTAGCATGAAACGTTTTGAAAGGGATTTTAAGGGAAAACTTTTCCTGATTCCCCCTGAAACTCATATAGTGTCACAGGGGGCGAGTAAAATGTGAAAAGACCGATGGAATGGGGGTTTTTTCACATGAAAAAAGAGATTATGCAGTTTCAGAAAGGCCTGAGTTTGCACGGATTTCAAAGT
>JAKQBV010000181.1 GCA_029573925.1 bacterium | reverse complement strand
GACGTAAACGACGCGCGCGCCCGCGTCAGACAGCCTTGCGACCATCGCCCCGCAGTTGTAGTCCGCGTCGTCCGTGTGCGCGGTGACCACAAGAACCGTTTTGCCGGAGTATTTCTTGTAATTGATGAACATGGCGAAGCCTTTCTTTTGAAACGAACTGCGCGGCGTCGCCCGGACGTTTGCGCAATTGTTTTCACCATCGCGGACTAGACAAGGTTTCTGATAGCGCGGATGGACCATCCCAGAGGTTTCTGCTCGACCGGTTTGCCGCTTCTGGCCTGCTCGTACAAGTCCACCGCAAGGTCTGCGTGGTAATCCAGCATGGCATTGCCCGCTTCGGGGCTTGCCTTCGACGGGTTGCCCTGATATGGAGACATCTCCGGGTCGCTCACCCATGTGAGAGCGTGGGCTAGGAAGTCGAAGTCCAGCGCGGCATCCTTCGCGCCCAACGCTGACAACAGTTTTGACACCGCCGACAGCGCATGGTACTGGAGCTTCTTGTCCGATATTTTCCCCTGCCCAATCGACTTCCAAAGGTCGGACATCTTGTCAGCGAACGCGGCGAGGCAAAGAGACGTCTCGTTCGTCCCGCCGTGCGCGTCGTCTGAATCACCGCATGTCCCCGGTCTCAGCCCGGTCTTTTCTAGCAGCCCGGAGTCGTGTCCCACCATGCGCCTGAACAGGGTGTGAAACGGCGCGATGAGGTTGAACCCCATCCCGGCCAGTTTCCGCGCGGACAATTCTATGGCCATCTGATGGTGCGGCCCCCCGTGATTGTCCGTGAGTATCCAGTATTTGAATCCGAGGTCGGACAACGATTTTCCGATGTCGAACACAATCGACTGGATACCCTGATGCCCGATGCTGATAGAGCCTTTCACAGGGATAGGGTCAGAGCCGAGCGCGAGAGTTGGCAGGTAGATAATTTTCGTTTCCGGCCTCGCGGCGACCAGCCTTTCTGCTATCCTGTCCCTCAGATTTTCCGCCACAAAAATGTCCGTTCCGAGCGGTAGATGAGGGCCGTGCGCCTCAATGGGCGATATCGCCGAAAGAAAAACTGTGTCCGCCCGGCTCAGCGCTTCCACTTCCACATTGGTCAGTTCTATATAGTTTATCGGTTTCATATTCGCTATTATCGCACGAAACCGCAGAATCGACAACAATTCCGGCTCTGTCATTTGATCATTGCGGAAACTCTCTGGGATTACGATCTTCGCATACAACCGAAAAAACGTCTTCGATATGCTCTGCTATCTCGCCCTCATTTCACATATTTGTTCGATTTTATTTATAAATGTCTCGTCTATGCCCGATATGGAGAACAATGATAGTTCTATTAGTGTCGTAAATTTCGTAGATAACCCTATAGTTGCCGACCCTGATGCGCCACCCGTCCCGGCCGGCTAATTTCCGGCATCCTTCCGGTCTTGGTTCATCAGCAAGCTCCCAAATCGCATTCTTCACCTTGTCATAAAATTCGGATTGTAAATCCGCAAGTTCCTTCTGCGCTGAACGTTGTATGAAAATCTTGTATTTCACAAGCGGCGGCTCTCAATTTCCTCTA
This sequence comes from bacterium, assembly GCA_029573925.1. Taxonomy (GTDB): domain Bacteria; phylum UBP15; class UBA6099; order UBA6099; family UBA6099; genus UBA6099. The sequence continues at coordinate 4,239 of JAKQBV010000181.1, read as the reverse complement.
CCGCCCGCTCGAACGGAACAACCTCGCCCGTAGACGATTTTGCGGCGTCATAAGCGCGAATTGATTCCAGTTCCTCAACATCCTCAAGCATCTTGTCATAATCCTTGATGTCTAGGATCACTCCCACTTTTTCGCCCCTGTCATTTGTTATGTAGCGCTTTTCTTTGGTTTTCATTGTTCATCCCTCGCATATCTCTATTATATAACGCGCCATTGAATCAGTGAAGAGCGCATATAGTCCATAATTGGGGCGCAGGACGGCGCGTCCGCTAAAAATCATTGAGTGATCAATTCAAAAAATGCCGTTTCTTCGAATCTCGCGGAAAATAGTTTTACAGGTTTGCGCCTGTCTGCCGCACGCCTCATTGATTAGGTTGAACTACTTTGTTATTATACGTGAAGCTCCCGGCGAGACCGGGAACTGACCGGAAGGAGATTTTAGATTGAAACTGAAACTACATCTGGCGGCGCTTTGCGCGGCGGCGATTCTTGCGACTAGCGCGGCGTTTCACGCCCCGGCTTTCGCGGCGGCTTTCCCTGAACTTGTCTGGACTTACAGGGTTAAGCCCGACATCGGCCGGGAAAACCTTCTTTTCGACGGCGAGATACTCGCTCTGTCAAGCGCCGAAAACACCGTTCATTTCATATCCGCCATCACCGGCAAGAAGATATGGAGCTACGGTCTGGGCGCGCCCGCCGCGCTTTATCCCGCCGGCAGGGGAGTCGCCCTCGCGGCGTCCGGAAGGCTGCTTCATTGCCTGAGCGCAGTCGAGAGCCGCAGAATGTGGTCCGCGCCTATGAAAAGCTCAGATTTCACTGAACTTTATTTTTCGCAGGAAACCGGCGCGGCGGCGGTCGTTTACAAAGACGGCTCGGCAGAAAAAATCAGTCCCGACGGCTCCGTCTCCTCAATAAAATCCGCCGATATTATTTCCATCTCCGCAGACATAGCAAAACTGTCGCGTGCCGGCAACATGAAGTTCAACCCGGAAATTCTAGGCGCCGGTTCGGAGCTTATCATAAAAAACACATGCGTCTCTTTCGCGCAAGCCGATCTTCTGGAAAAAGGCTGGCACAGGTGTTTCGACACAGACATAACGAAAGCGGCCGCGATAGTCGGCTCCCGACTGTTCGTCGTGGACGCGAAAGGCGGATGGACCGCGCTCAACCCGGCAAACGGCGCAGTCATCAGAACCGGCTCGCTTTCGGAAATAATCGATATGAGGTTCTGGGACGAGAAACCGTCGGCGATCAACAACTACGCCGAGGCAGCGTTGTTTTCCGGGGGAGGACATCTCTTCGTGGTCGGCCCGTCTGCCATCTCGCGCATCAACCTGAAAACATTCCCGGGAGAGCTAACCATTGCGGGAGAGACGAAAACGACGCGACCCGAAAACACGATGGAGAAGGCGCTTGAGCGCGCCATCGGCGAATGGGACGGAAGAAACTTCACAAAAGCAGTTCAACTGCTTAGAGATATAGCTGTCGGCTGGCCGGATTCGGCCGCCTCCCGGCTGTTCCTCGGAATGGCTTTTTCTTCGGGAGGGTATTTCGATGATGCCATCTCCGAACTCGAACACGCCGTCAAAATTGAGCCTGACAACCCGGATGTCGCCTACAATCTCGTCGGCAACTACATGATTAAACTGTACTCGCTCGACCCGGACAAGGACGCGGACAAAATAGTCGAGCTTTACAATCTGGCGATTGCGGCGAGGCCGGATTTCCAGATGCCATATATCGGGCTTGCGGAGCTTTACATGAACGGCAGGCAGCCTGAAATGGCGGTAAAAACGCTGATGGCGGCGTACCGAGGAGCTTTCTTCGGGCGCGGCCTGCACGACCTACTGCTCGGCGCTTATTTCATGTCCGGCAGACGCGAAGACACGCTGGCTTTCGCCGACAGAGTGATAAAGATGTTCCCCGACTCGGATGTCGCGTTCCAGCTCAAAGGAAAAATCCTCAGCGCGGAAGGCAAGTATAAAGAAGCCGCAGCCGCTTTCAAAAAAGCTCCCGCCCCTTCCCGCTCCGGCGACGCCTCCGTCTATCCCCGGCTTCTGGCCGCAGGCTCCGATTTCTTCCACGGCAACGCTTCCGGTTTCGCGGGCAACTACGCCTCTGCGGCTGAAATTCTGCTGGCATACGCGGACGCTCTTCCATCCCCGGAACAGGTCCAAAAACTTATCGAGATTCAGGAAAAGTTGGAGTCCGACCGCTCTGCGGCTCAAGACAAACCCGACATCTACAAGGACGCCGGAATACACCCGAAATTCGCCGGAAGACACATCGCGGAGATTAAGGCCGAATCAGAGTTCAAGATTCCGGCGCTACTTTCCGCAGCCCACTTCCTGAACCGCGCGGGAAAATTCAAAGAAAGCGCAAAAGTAATCGACCGCGTTGTAAAAATCGGCCGGGCCGACCCGGATTCGATGTCGCAGATCGGCTACCTCCACGCCCTCAACAACAGCAAACCCCGCGAGGCCGACGCTTACACCGCCAAGGCGCTTGAGATGGACCCGAACGACCCGGTGTACATGCGCAACCGCGCCGTCGTTCTTTCGAAAACGAAACGGAACCGAGAGGCTTTGGAACTGTTCAAGAAGGCGATAGCCGCAAAACCTGACACCGAGCTTTTGCGCTTTGAATACGGTCAGGCGCTTCTCAAAGCGGGAAAGAAAAAAGAAGCAGCCGAACAGTTCAAACTCGAACTTAAACGCAGTCCCGACCTCGCGTTGGCCGCCGAAGCCCTTAAAAAAACCGGTATTAAATAATCTATCGGCAACACTTCTAGCCTCTGGAGGCCGCCGCCGTGGACTACCGCAGAATGCCCATCGAAATCGAATCTCCCGAGCAGTTGGGTTATGACAGAATAAAACGCAACCTTACTGAAAGCTCTATGCCGGACATGAAGTTCGAAGCGCTCGGCGTGGATTTCTCCGGCCTAACTCTGGCGTACACAGACCACGCGGGAGACCCTGAACTGCGGGAGATGATAGCCGCGGAAGGCGAAGGGCTGCGAGCGGAAGACGTCCTCGCCACCCCCGGAGCCGCCGCCGCCCTGTTCATCATCGCCACTTCCATGCTGAGCGCGCGCGACAGGATTCTCGTCGTTCATCCCAACTACGCGACCAACATCGAGACCCCGCGCGCCATAGGCTGCGGCGTCGACCTTCTCGAACTGCGGTTCGAGGAAGGCTTCAGCCTTGACATCGGCAGGCTCCGCTCAATGATAACCCCGCAGACAAAACTCATCAGCCTCACCACTCCGCACAACCCGACCGGAACAGCGCTGAGCGAAACTCAGATAAGAGAAGCCGCCGCAATCGCCGAGCGCTCCGGCGGCCTGCTCCTCGTCGACGAAACTTACAGGGACATGGCGTTCGACGGCCCCGCCCCGCTCGCGGCCTCTATCTCGCCTTCCGCCATCAGCGTTTCCTCTCTGTCAAAAACCTACGGTCTGCCCGGCATACGCGTGGGCTGGATAATCTCAAAAAACGCGGCGCTCATGGAGACATTCCTCGCAGCAAAAGAACAGATAGTCATCTGCGGCTCCGCGCTGGACGAGCGCGCCGCCATCGCTCTGATGCGGCGAAAAAAAGAATTTCAGGCCGCCGCCCTCGCTCACATCAAACGCGCCTTCGGCGCCACACGCGACTGGATGGAGTCTCAAACCGACCTCGAATGGGTGGAGCCGCGCGGCGGCGTGGTCTGCTTCCCTAGAATCAAACCAGAGCTTGATATCAACATAGACGGATTTTATAACATCCTCAACGAAGAATACGGAACATACGTCGGCCCCGGACACTGGTTCGGAATGGACCGCCGCCACATGCGAATCGGCTACGGCTGGCCGAAACCCGAAGATCTCGCGCTAGGCCTTGAAAACATAACCAGCGCCGTCGCCCGCGCCCGACGCAAATCACCCTGACCCCGCCCCTCCTTCACCGCTTCGACTCTGAAAACACAAGCTAACGATTTCTGTAACAAAGTGCGAGTAGATGCGAGGCTGAGTTTACTGAGAATTGCCTAATAGCTTTTGAGAAATCAAAATATGTGTACAAATGTGACAATTGGGTGCTTATAGCAAAAATCAATTGGTTTCCTGATTCCCCCTGAAACTCATATAGTGTCACAGGGGGCGAGTAAAATGTGAAAAGACCGATGGAATGGGGGTTTTTTCACATGAAAAAAGAGATTATGCAGTTTCAGAAAGGCCTGAGTTTGCACGGATTTCAAAGT
>JAKQBV010000179.1 GCA_029573925.1 bacterium | reverse complement strand
ACTTTGAAATCCGTGCAAACTCAGGCCTTTCTGAAACTGCATAATCTCTTTTTTCATGTGAAAAAACCCCCATTCCATCGGTCTTTTCACATTTTACTCGCCCCCTGTGACACTATATGAGTTTCAGGGGGAATCAGGAATAGTTTTTTCGCTGCGATAAACTCATCCCCGATAGAACTACTCCGTCCGCGCGACCATTGTTTTTGACAGATTCTTTCCTGCGATATTTCAAAACTCAAATTTTTCTGTGCTTTCGCTATTTTTCAGGGTCAAAGACGCTTTCAGCGCTCATATCTTGTCACACCCTCGGATTACTATATGAGTAAAAAGATATGTTCTTAAGGGGATGATGCGGCATGATCAGATCGGAGAACGAAATAAAGATGTTGGTCGACCTTCTTGAATCAGGGTTTCTTGTTCGAGGCGCGCCTGAATTGCGCGAACAGGAAGGAGCGTCGAAATGGGGTATTGAGCCGGGGCTGCCTGCCGGCTATTACCTTTACGAAAAAGTGTCTCTAGCTGAGCCGCCCGTGGCCGGAACGAGATACTGGACAAGGCCGTGGAAGCTTAAAAACATCAGCGAAGGCGAAAGACTGAGACTGATACGAGACCGCGCCAACAGGTATGACGCGAACGCCGTCGAGGTTCACGCGCCGGGTATAGGAAAAATCGGGTACGTGCCGAGATTCGCGGCTCCTATGGTGGCGGCAAGACTTGATTCCGGGAAAAGAGTTTTCGCGCGCGCGCGACGCTCAAAGGCGGCTCCCGGAACGCTGGAAATGCGCCTCTATTTCTACATGCCCACAAAATTAAACGCGTAGATTTGCGCCGAAGCGCATTATGATTTGGAATGAATGAGAAAACCGAGGCTGAAGGACTATTTGTATCGTCCCAGCATAATCTTCACAACGTCGTAGTACATCTGAGCGCGCGCCACAACGCCCCGCCAAAGCCCCATCTTTTCTTCTTTAGTGTGATGCGTCAAATTCTCAAGCTCGACTTCATAGATATCGATTCCATTGTCTTCGAGATACTGGTTTATTGCCACCTCTAACCCAAATCTGGAATCTGCGATGTCGATTTTTTCGATGATTTTCCTGAGGATAGCCCGCTGTCCGGACAGTTTCGGCGCAAATAGTTGAGCGAGATCGGTCACCGCTCGGCCCTCGGAGAAAACGCCCATCGTGGCCTGCGCCTTGCCTTCTAGAATGGGCGACACTAGATCCATGATGTGAGACTTGCGAAGCCCGATCAGGTCCGCGTCAAGGAGAAGAATGATGTCGGCTCGAGTCCTGTTAACCCCGGCGTGGACCGCCCCTCCCTTGCCTCGGTTTTCTTCCAGATTTATCAAAACCACGCCAAGCTCTTCGGCTACTATCTCAGCCGTTCTGTCGCTCGACCCGTCATTGACGACGATAATCTCGTCTATTGCCTCGACCTGCTGGAGAACGTGCAAAGTTCCCCTTATCGTTCGCTCCTCGTTAAATGCCGGAACTATTGCGGCGACTTTCATATATGAGTTGCTCCCCCGCTTGCGCGATATTCGATTTTTTTGAGCGGCCTAATTCCCCGTTCAAAGCCCTATGATAATCCTGATGTCCCGATATGTCACAACAAGAATCAGACTTATTAAAATCGCAAACCCGACAGTGTGAATCAGTCCCTCGCGTCTCGAATCCAACGGTCTTCTGATTATGGCCTCCCAAGTATGGAACACGATGCGCGAGCCGTCGAGAGCCGGGAACGGAAAAAGGTTTATCACCCCAAGACAGACGCTGATAACGCCGAAGAAATGCACAAGATCGCTGAAGCCCTGCCGGGCGAAAACGCCGGCGTATTGAATTATCCCGACCGGCCCCGCCACATCGT
>JAKQBV010000469.1 GCA_029573925.1 bacterium | reverse complement strand
GAAAGCGTCAAAAGTGAAAAACTGTTCGATCATCTTAAGGCGACCATGGAAGGCGGTAAATCTCCGGATTTAGACGAAAGCGGAAGCATTCTCACAGTCAAGAGGAAGGGGCGCGTTTCCCATTATCTATTTTCGGTCACGCCGGTCTCGACGGGGTTTGGGGATTTGCGGGGCGCAGCGCTTCTGCTGAGGGATATAACGAAGCTGAAAGAATTAGACCAGATGAAAAGCGATTTCATATCGACGGCTTCTCACGAACTTAGAACGCCATTGACGACGATAGAGATGAGCGTCGGATTGTTGATGGAGAAGGAATACGAAAATTTGGACGAGAAGGGAAAAGAGCTTCTGAACGCGGCGCAAGAGGAGCTTGCGCGCCTGAAGGCGCTAACCGACGATCTATTAGACCTTTCCAGAATAGAATCAGGAAAGGTATTAATGAATATGGAGCCGGTTTCGGCGTCCGAACTGATAGAAAAAACGGCAAAAATAATGCAAAAACAAGCTGACGAGAGAACAATCGAGCTTGAGACAGAGGCGGATGCGGCGCTTCCGCCGATAAAAGCCGACGCGAACAAAATAACATGGGTCATAACGAACCTTGTGTCAAACGCGCTCAGATATACTGAGCGAGGAGGGCATATTAAACTCTTAGCCAAGCGGTCAGGGAACAAGATTGAAATAACGGTCGCGGATGACGGAGCGGGCATTCCTTATGAGTTCCAATCGAAGATATTCGAGAAGTTTGTAAGAGTGGAAGGCGACAATCAACCTAGAGGCACCGGGTTGGGATTAGCGATTTGCAGGGAAATCGTCAGGGCGCACGGAGGAACAATCTGGGTAGAGTCTGTTCCCGGAAAGGGGAGCGCTTTCACGTTTTCTCTGCAAGCGGCGGAAAACAACGAACGGAGGAAAGAGATTTGAAAAAGAACAGAGCGTTGATAGTGGACGACGAGAAGAACATCCGTATGACTCTCGCGCAGGCGATGGAGTCTCTCGGCCTTGAAACGGACACGGCGGTAAATGGCGAAGAGGCATTGGAGAAATTCGAGAAAGAAGAGTTTGATCTGGCCCTACTTGACTTAAAAATGCCCGGCATTGACGGAATGGAGACGCTGCGCCGTTTAAGACAAACGCGCAAAGACATCAAGGTCGTCATCATCACGGCTTACGGATCGGTCGATTCGGCGGTCGAAGCGATGAAGCTAGGGGCCGTCGACTTCCTCCAGAAACCGTTCTCTCCGCAAGACGTCAGGGACATCGTCTCGCAAGCGCTCGACAGGGACAAGATAGACGAGATGAAGGCGTCTGACTACGCGTCGCTGACTGAGCTTGGAAAGAGACACATATCGGACGGCAGACACTCGGCGGCCCGCGATCTTTTCGAACGTGCCATCTCTTTAGACGCCTCCAAGCCTGACGCATACAACCTGTTGGGCGCGGTGACTGAAATCATGGGCGATGTGCTTCAAGCTCAGAAATACTATCGCGCGGCGCTTGCCGTCGATCCTTCGTATCAACCGTCGCAGAAAAATTTGGACCGCGCGGTGAAGCGCAGAAAAGAAGGAGAAATCGTCCTAGGAGACAACGAGGGCGGGAACTGAAGGTGAAATCATAATGGTCGGCGAAAAGAAAATGTACGTGGTGGTTATAGGTTGCGGCAGACTAGGCTCGCATATTGCCGCCACGCTTAGCGGAAAAGGCCACAGCGTCGTGGCGGTGGACGCCGAAAATTGCGCTTTCGACTCGCTCGCGTCCGAGTTCAGCGGATTCAAACACGAGGCCGACGCGACGGAGTTCGCGGCGCTCAAACAAGCAAAAATCGACCGCGCCGATCTGGTTATAGCGACGGCCGACGACGACAATATTAACCTTATGGTCGCTCAGGTAGCCGCCAAAATATTCAATGTCCCGCGCGTGGTCGCGCGCATTGAGGACCCCGCAAAAGAGGAGATTTACTCGTCGCTTGGCATAGAAACCATCTGCCCGGCTTCGCTTGCGGGGAACGCTTTTCTGAAGTCCTTGAATGCCATCTGACATCAATTGAGCGGAGAGAATATGAAAATTCTTATAGTCGGCGGCGGAAAAATAGTTTATTTTCTCTGCCGGACATTCATCTCAAAAGGCCACAACCTGACGATTATAAACCGCGACGCTGAGGAATGCTCATGGCTGGCGAGGCATCTCAAAGCGACCGTGGCGCATGGCGACGGCACGGATTTGAAGGTGTTGGAAGAATGCGGAGCGGAGCGCTTCGACGCGGTCTTGGCCGTGACTGGAAAGGATCAGGACAACCTTGCTATATGCCAACTTGCTACGCGCCGCTTCAACATCGCCCGGACTCTCGCTATGGTGAACGATCCGGACAATGAGGAAGTGTTCAAGAAGCTGGGTGTGACAGCCGCGTTTTCGACGACCCGCGTCATCTCAAGCCTGATCGAGCAGAGGACGGGATTTGATGATGTAATAAACCTCGTTCCCTTGGAAGAAGGCAAAGTGAACCTGACCGAAGTGATCCTAAACGGAACTTCGCCGGCGATAGGCAAGGCGCTGGCGGATATCTCGATGCCCGAAAACTCTCTTATCGCATTAGTGACGAGAAACGGCAGATCGATCATACCTCGCGGCGGAACGAAGCTCGAATCTGGAGACCGCCTTGTGGTTATAACCATGCCGGATAATATGGGCAAGGTTATAAGACTGCTCACAGGAGAGAAGTGACAGGCTCTAACCATGCGAAAAAACCAGTACGCGACAATATTTTCATACACAGGAAGCGTCATAGCGCTCGGCGGACCGTTAATGTTGACGCCTCTCCTGACAGGATTTTTCCATCCCGGAGAACGAGGTTTATGGATAGACTTCGCTATCCCGGCGCTCGTTCTTTCTCTTCTGGGAGTATTGCTGTGGAAAGCGCTTCGTTCCCGGCGCGCGAGAACGGTGAACGCGCTTGAAGGCGGCATCATCGTCCTTTTGAGTTGGATTATCATAATTCTTTTCTCGTCGATCCCGTTCATAACCATACTCGACTTGAATTTTACACAGGCTGTCTTCGAATCGGTCAGCGGATGGACGACGACCGGTCTGAGCGTTGTGGACGTCACAAAAGCTCCGAAGACAGTTCTCATCTGGAGAAGCGTGATCCAGCTTGCGGGCGGCGCGGGCCTCGCCATAATCATGATTTCTTCTATCGCCGGGCCTACTGGTCCGGGACTTGCTTTTGCGGAGGGCCGAACCGATCAACTGGTCCCGCACGTGAGAAAATCCGCTAAGCTTGTCATGACGATCTATCTTGGGTATGCGACAGTCGGGACTCTGGCTTACATCTTCTCAGGAATGAGCGCGTTTGACGCGATAAATCACTCTTTCGCGGCGGTGTCCACCGGCGGCTTTTCCACTGTCCCCGACAGCATCGGCCACTGGGATTCTGTTTTGATCGAAATTGTCTCAATAACATTAATGATACTCGGCAATTTGAATTTTTTGACCGCGTACTTGATGCTTAACGGAAAGTTCAGGGCTGTCGGCCGGAACGGAGAAGTTAGGATAATGGCCGTTGTTCTGCCGGCAAGCGCGTTTCTCGTGTTCTTTTTTGCGTGCCGCGAGTTATACCCTACGCTTGAGAAAAGCGCGCGAGTAGCGATATTCGAAACAACGTCTGCGCTGACGACCACGGGATTTTCCACCGTCACATATAACGATTGGACGCCTTTCGGATGGTTCGCGCTAATCGTCCTGATGCTTATCGGCGGCGGAACATGCTCCACGGCCGGCGGCATAAAACAATACAGAATCTACCTCTTATACAAATCGCTCTGCTGGGAATTGAAACGCTACTTTCTGCCGAGAACGACGGTCGTTGAGAATTACGTCTGGCAAGGCGAGAACAAGGATTACATCAAAGACGATAGAATACGACAGATATCGGTTTTCCTTTTTCTTTACCTGACCTGCTACGTATTGAGCGTCGGCATCCTCGCCGCTCATGGTTTCAGCCTGCCTGAATCAATGTTCGAATCCGCTTCTTCCCTCGGAACTGTCGGCATTTCAGTAGGCGTCACTTCAGCTTCCGCGCCGCCGTTTGTTTTATGGGCGCTGACATCAGGAATGTTCCTTGGCCGACTTGAGTTCTTCATCGTATTTGTCAGCGTGTGGAAAATAATCAAGGATTTTTCGCGGTTGCGACCGAGAGCAAGACATTAAGACCGGCGCCGTTTATGCAAATAAGCGGCATTTGTGATTAATCCGGGCTGGCAATGCATAGAAGTTCGAATAATTTCTTCAAAAAAAGGCGTTTTTGTGTTTTGAAGCTGGTTCGGATGTGGTGGTTTTTTTTTATTTCTTATGCAATTTTCCGTCTGTCGCGCACATTTTGGCATTATTCTTGATATAACAATTCATTATTTGATAGAATATTGTTTGAATTAACACTGAAACGTGTATTTAGTATATATGTGTGTGAAAGGCCGGTAAACGTTGGAGTTAAGGCAATCGACAGATCTCCGGCAGACGCTGACGGTCAGCCCCCAGTTCATCCTGTCTCAAAGACTGTTGCAGATGACGACGATGGAGCTTGCGCAGGAGATAACGACGGAGCTGGCGGAGAACCCGGCGCTTGAGATTGTCGAGATAACGACGTGTCCGCACTGCCATCGCCCGATGAGCGGGAGCAGGTGCGAGCATTGCGGCAACAAACAGGACTTGGAGAACGAAAGGCTCGAACAGTTCATAGAGCAACAGAGGATGAACTACGACAGCGACGAGGAGTATTATGAATCTCAGTCGTCCGGCGAAGACGGGGACGATGTTCCGCTGGAGCAGTACGCGCAGAGGGCAGGGGGATTCCACGACTTTCTGATGACGAATTTTCTGGCTACACCGTACAGACCGGAGCTTCGCGAGTTGGCGGAGTATCTGATTTACTCGGTGGATGACGACGGGTTTCTCGCTTTTGATTTAGCCGAACTGGAAGAGAAGTTCGGAGCCGGCGCGGAGGATGTTGAGGGAATTGTGGAGATAATCAAGACGCTCGAACCGGCTGGGGTTGGGGCGGCGAACGCGAGAGAAGCTCTCCTGATACAGATCAAGGTTCTGTCCGAAGAGGGCTTGGGAAATGAGACGGCGGAGAGAATAATACTGGATCATTTTGAGGATTTGGGGAAGGGCAGGCACGACGTCATCGCCAAGGCGCTTGGGATAGAAAAGTCTGAAGTGCTTGCCGCGCTCGACTACATCAGAAGGAACCTGACGCCGTATCCGGCGAGGGCGTACAGTGGTCGCGCGGCGGAAATGGTGGAGCTTGCGAAGCCCGCCATCGCCATAAAATACGACGGGAGCGCTCTGAGCTACGAGATTCTCGAGATGTCCGATTTCAATTTGAGGGTGAACAAGACTTATTTAGACATGTACGAGAGCGGGCAGACGGAGGAAGGTCGCGCCGGAAGGTCGGAGATGGCTCACATAAAGAACTATTTTAGGCGGGCCAAGTTTTTCATCGACAGCATCAACCAGAGGCGAGAAACGATGGAGAAAATCGCCGCCGCGCTGTGCGAAGAGCAGAAGGAATTCCTGACCATCGGACTGCCGCACTTCAATAGCGAACTGACGCAGGGCAGGCTGGCGGACAAGATAGGATTGCACGAGTCCACGGTGTCGCGCGCGATGTCGGGCAAATACGTTATCATCCCGGCGCTTCGCGGAGAGCGCGACGGAAAAATCCTGAGTTTCGATTTCTTCTTTGATTCTTCCGTGAGACCGAAGGAATACATCAGGAACATAATTGCCAAGGAAGACCCGGACGATCCGATATCTGACGGCGAACTGAGAGACCGTCTGGCGAAGCAGGGGATAGACATCGCGCGCCGCACGGTGGCGAATTACAGAAATGAGATGGGAATTCCGTCAACCTACGAACGCAGAAGGGCGAGATAACATGGCTCCGAACCCGCAAGCGGTGAAACTCCACACCCTCGGCAACAAGCTTGCAGAGGAGAAAAAATACAACGAGGCGATATCGCAGTTCGAGAAAGCCATAGCGATGCAGCCCGACTATGCCGCCGCGCACTTGCATCTGGCCGAGGCGCTCGAGGCGAAGAAACAGGACGAAAAAGCATACGAGAGTTATATGCGGGCCATTGAACTGAACCCGATGTATGCGACTCAGCACATAGACACCGGGCTGGACACATTGCTGTCCGGGCCGCTGGGCAAGGCGGTGGCCCAGTTCAAAAAGCAGCAGGGGCTGGCGACCAAGCCGGGAGCGGCTCTGGCGGGGCTTTCCACCCGCGAGATGTCCGCCGCCGAGCAGGAAACCGCTCCTGCGATAAAAAAAGAGAAACAGAGAGGGCAGGCCGGGATAAAGCCGTTGAAGATGCTCTTCAAGCCCGGAGAGACGAGCGTCTCCACTCCAGCAGGCGGTTTCGACTGGGTAGCGGTCGAAGTCCTCGGAGCCAAAGACATCCCCGCCGCCGATTGCCCGGTCATATTCAAATTGAAGAACGGGCCGGAGCAGGCTGACGCGTTCCTTGGAGCCGCCGCCGCGGCGATGGCTGCTTCTTCAGGGCCGAAAGAACTGACTGTAAAAACCGACGGCGACGGACGGGCGACAGTATATATGAAACGCGCCAAGATTGTCGGTGCGAACACTCTGGAAGTCAGGGCGGAAGGGTTGTCGCCCGCGATGTTTGTTGACAATACGCATTCCGCCGAACTGGCAAAGCTGGACATCGGCCCCGCGGAAAACGTCTTCTCGACCGCGCAAAGGGTTTCGTTCTCTTTCCTCGCGCTCGACGCGTTCGGAAACCGCATACAGGATTTGACTTTGGAAATAGCGCTCCGAGCTAAGAAAAGGCATGAATGGGAAGTTGTCAACAACGCCACGTTAAAGACGGACGCCGAAGGCAAGGCGACCTGTGAATTCGAGATGCCTACGCGGGGCAACACGAAATGCGTTCTTGAAGCGTTCCAGAAACAGGCCGGTTTCAAGGCGGAAAAGAAATTCAATGTGGTTCCCGGAAAAGCAAGCTCGATGATGTTTATCCCAGCGAGGAAGAAAGCGGTTCCGGGCGCGACGTACACGTTAAAATTGCGCCTGATGGACGAGTTCGATAATCCAATCGAGGGGTTGCCCGCGGCGATAGCGCTAAAGGAATCGTCGGGGGGGGACTGGCTGCTCGATAACGCGTCGGAAGAAATCACCGGAGAGGACGGAAGCGTCACCGCGAAAGTGACAGCCCCGGCGGAAGAAGGCGCGGAGGCGGTGTTTGAGGCGATAACGGACGCGCTTGCGCCTGAACTAAAGACGGAAGCGCGAGCTGAGACGGAAGGCGGCGCGACGCAACTAGGCGCGGCTGAAGAGACGTTCGATTCGGGCGCGGCTCCCTCCTCCGGGAACGTCGATAATTTCGATTTCGGAGACGAAGAGCTTATCCCGGTGGCGGGAGGGGATATCGCCGCGCCGGCAGGCAAAGCTCCAACTCCTGAAACTTTTTCCGACCTCGATATAGGTTCGGACGGTCTGTCGGGGCTTCCTGAAGTATCGCTCGACGCGGACGCGGGGCGGCAGGATGTTTTCGCTCCTGAGGAAGAGTTGAAGCCGGGAGGAATTCCCGGAGGAGCGGCGGCGCTAGAAGGACTCGATTTCGACGCCGACGGCCCGGCTCCGGTTCAATCGGAGCCTTCCTTCGATTCGGAACCCGCCGTTCCGACAGATGATTTTGTTTCGGAACCCGCCCCGGAAACAGACGACTACGGATACGACGAAACATCCCTTGAACCTCAGCCTGAAATCTCATACGAGGAGCCTGCGATGGAGCAAATCCCGGAACCGGATTTTACGGCAAGGCCGGTCATATCCGAAGTTCCCGACTTGCAGATACATATCGAATCGGAAGAAATCACGTGTCGCGCCGGGGAACTGTTGCCATTCAGGGCGAAGGCGACGGACCTGAAAGGCAAACCGCTTTCTCTCGGGGTCGCTTTGCTGTTCTCTATACAGGAAACGAGCGGCGAGGATTTGGGCGCGTTCTTCATGTCCATGAGCGGAATGCAGGGAGAGAAGACGGCGGAGATGCAGCCGGACTTAGCCGGGGAAGCGGTGGCCAGCATACAGGTTCCCGGCGTGTGCGGCTCGTTCGGCGTGACGGTGTCCGCAGGCGAAGTGAGCAGGCAGGCGATAGTGAATATTGCTCCGGGGGTTCCCGCCTCCATTGTGTTGAAGACGGCAAAGACGAGTTTGGCTGCCGGAGAAAAAACGATGGTGACCGCTACGATATCCGACAGGCACGGAAATCCGGCTCCCGGCGAGTTCGTGTCGGTGACGCTGGACGATTACACCGGAACGCCGGGAACGATAAATCAGGGAGAGCAGATGAGCGACGCGAACGGGGAAGTGAGGGCGGTGTATGTGGCCGCCGGGGCAGGGTCGGCCACTCTTTCGGCGTCAAATCCAAGCGTAGGCTCTTTCGCGGTGAAGACCGTGACTATAGAAAGCGTCGGAGGGGCGGCGGAGCAGAAACCGGCGGCGAAGAAGAAGTCCGCTCCCGCGCCAGTTCCCGCGCCGGAGCCTGTTCTGGAACAGTTTGATTTGTCGGAGCCGGGCGGATTGTCCG
>JAKQBV010000177.1 GCA_029573925.1 bacterium | reverse complement strand
ACCATGAAGTTGGGGGCGTTTCCGATGTAGGACATTGCGCCGAAGAAAACCGCGCCCATAGCGATGGCGAGAAGGATGTGCTGGGGCACGCAACCGCCGTACACTGCCACGCATCCGGCTCCGCCGATGGTTTTGCCGAGGGAGAGGAATGTCAGGTATGTCGGCGCGTTATCCAAGAAGGACGAAAGGCCGCCTGTCATCCAGAAATACTGCCACGCGTGAGTGAGCGTCAGCGCCCCGGTCTCGCCTTTATATTCCAGAATATTCAGAGCGGGAATCATGCATGCGAATATCGCCGCGAACAATATCGCAACCTCTTTCACCGGGAACCACGAGAATCCGTTTTCCTCTCTCAACGGTTTTGGCGTCACTATCATTGAAAGCGTCGCCATAAGCCCCATAAGCCCCACTTGGATGGCGTCCCGGATGAATCCGAGGTGGTCCATGCTTCGAAGGACTGTCCCGTAGAAGACCACTGTTCCCATTACGCCGAGCAAAAAGATGAAGTTGTATAAGCCGACAATAGCGAACTTCTGTTTCGGCTCGTTCGGGTCGTCAGCGGGGATGCCGCCGTCTTTCTTGACCATCATGGAATCTACAACATAGAAAAGAACCATCAGGATGCCGATGACGAAAGCCCATCCGGGCAGCATGTGGATGAGAGTCCACTCGAAGGGCACTCCCTGAAGAAATCCGAGGAACAGCGGCGGGTCTCCGAGCGGCGTCAGCGAGCCGCCTATGTTGCTGACCGCGAAAATGAAGAATATGAATATGTGCAGCTTTGTTTTCCTGTTTTTATTTATCCGCAACATCGGCCTGATTAGAACCATCGAAGCTCCGGCTGTGCCGATGAAACTTGCGATGATCGAGCCGATTATGAGAAATACGGTGTTCGTCATCGGGGAGCTTTTGAATGAGCCGCGAACCAGAATGCCGCCCGATATAACGAACAGCGAGCCGACCAGCGCGATGAACGAACAATACTCCACAAGCGTGTGGATGGTTTTTGTTTGCAATATTATGAACATGGCAATCGCCATAGGAATGCCGAAGAGCATGCTCACTTTGGGGAAATTGTGATGCCACCAGTGGCCGTTTATGAGCGGGATTATCGCTATTGAAAGCAGTATGCCCGCAAACGGGATAATCCAGAGTATGGACATGTTGATGGGGCCGTGGCTTCCTTCTTCATGTGACTCTTCGCCTTCGTGTGCCGCTGCTTCGGCGGCGTGTTCTCCGGACGGAGCCGCTTCGGCGGCGTGTTCGGACGCGCTTGCTGTGATGGTCAGCAACTTCCCGACCGTCGTCCTCTCCGTCGGAACCGCAACATTAAATAGTATTGATAAAAGAAATATAATAGGAATGATCGCAGCAGCTTTCAGCAGAATTCTGTTAGACATTTTTTTCCACCTTTAGTATTGAGAATTTTAACTTGCGAACCGCTCGTTTGAACTGCGGTTTTCCGCAACTCTTCTTGATCGCCGTCTGCGCAAACAGCGTCCCTCGTTTCCCTCCCTTCTATTTAATTCTTGATGAATAGTAGTAGTAACGCAGCCTCACCCGGAGAGGATTGTATAACAAAATTGTTTTATGCAAAAGTTTTTTTTAAATTGTCTGAAGCCCTTTTTCCATGACCGGGCAGTGGCTTCTGATTCCTATTTCAGTCGCTCATAGTTGGATGAATTCTCGAAGCCTTCGATTTTGAACATGGGGTCGTCGGCGGTAATTTCCTTTAAACGCTCCGTCGGCAGGTGATTGTAGAACACAGGGTCGAGCCGGGAGTCGTCCGGAGGCCGGGTCAGAAATGCTGCCATGTCTTCCCGTCTTATCAACCCGGCGTGGGTTTTCGTGCCCGGATACACTCTCACATGGCAGCTTGCCCCGACGGTGTCCGGCCTGTGTTTTCTGAAAAAATCGAGCGTTTTAACTGTTGATTCCAGTGGCTCTCCGGGCAACCCTGTCAGCAGGTCCACCGCCAGTTTGATTTCGTGCTCCCTGCACAAACGGATGAAGCTCGCCACGTCATCGAAAGAATAAGCAGAGTCAGGCGAATCCGGCGCCACGCTGTCAACGCTGAGCGTTATGGCGATGACTCCCGACTTTTTCAGCAGGGAAAACAATCTGTCTGACACCGGAGCCGGTTTCATGTATGCCACCCAAGAAATATCCAACTCAGCGGCGGTCAATTCGTCTGCGAATCTCTCTGAAAAATCCAGATTCAAATTGAACTCGCAATCGCACAGATGGAAATCGCGGAAACCAAGTTCTCTGAGGCCCGTTATCTCCCGGATGACTGCTGCAGGCTCCCTGTGAATAACTTTTGTTCCCGCTTCAATGCAGTATTCGCATCGTCCCGCGCAGCCGTACTGTGTGTTAAACCCGATGATTCCCCTGTTCGCGATATATCTCTGATAGTCGATTTTGAAAGGTCTTTCGGGGACGAATGACGGGTCGATTCCCGCGCGCCACCCGTCGATGATTCTATCCGGGGCCGCGCCTGACTTCATATCGTCCGCGAAATCCACAATTGCCTTTTCTGCGGGGCCGCAAACCCCGTAGTCCGCCCCGGTCTCCTTCAGGACAAGTTCGGGCATCGCAGAGAAGCCCGCTCCTCCGAGGACTGTTGCCGCGCCTTCGTTTTTTACTGCTTGAACAACCTTCGTTATGCCGGGCATGAAATATTCGTTGTTGTCGAATATTGCCGAATCCACGTTTCTGATTGTAATTCCGGCGAAAAGAGGCCGAACGCGACGGACTGTTTCCGCCGCCGCTCCCATAGGGTCGCTCTCGAAGCACAAATCAAGAATTTCGACAACGTGCCCGGCGCGCTCAAGCGCGCTGCCGACGATTTCAAGCCCCAGCGGGATGACGGGCGGCTCCCTCCGAGTGTTCGGATTTATCAAAAGAATTGTGTCAGCCATGTCCGAAACTCTCCGTCCGGCGCAGTTTGCGCCGATTCGAGTTGAGATTATACAATCATTCGCGTTCGCTTTCACCATGTGGCCGCGACGTCGAACTGCCTGATTATTCTTTGTGATTGAACGCGGGCGGCTCGTGGGTTATATTAATATGACTTTATTTTAAGGAGAACACACAATGGATCCTCTGTTTGCGCCGATTAAGATTAACAAACTCGAAGTGAAAAACCGCATCGCGATGATGGCGATGCAGATGAACATGATATCGAACTACGAGGTGACCGACAGGATATGCGAGTTTTACGCGGAGAGGGCGAGGGGAGGAGTCGGCGCGATATGCGTCGGGTTTGTTTCGG
>JAKQBV010000434.1 GCA_029573925.1 bacterium | reverse complement strand
GACCGGCGGCGTCCTTTCCGCGGGACTGATTCAGTAAGAGAAGCTCTGTAAATATACGACCGATTTCTTCGAGTTCCGTTTTACGGCGGCGTTTGTTGCCAATTAAAACTCCGGTTAATCCGCACATATTATTTACACTCCATCAAAGGTTGTGTTCTCTTTTCTTTGGCTCCATCCAGACCTGAGCGCTATCGAACTGGCGCATCAAATCCGCCGCTTGACGCATGCTTTTTCCTTCGTAGTTTCTGACTTCGCTGATGCCGCCCGCGGCTTGATATAAGAATTGGAGAGCCTGCACCGCCTTCCAGAATTTGTCTTTCGGTGCATCATTCATGTACAGAAGGTTGAATTTCTTTTCGCATATTCTGTCCAGCCCGACGATTCCTTCATAGATAACAGCATCAATATTTCCGTTTGCTAATTTCTTAGACATGATGCGGCGCATGCGAGAGGTGCCAGGAAGCGAGAAATCCGCAATCACATAAAGCGATTCATCGGGCTCCTGAATGGTAATAATCGGCTTAAGATTCCGTTGTAGATTCTGAAAACTGTGCTGAGCGTTCCGCTTCTTCTTATTCGACATTCCGTTCTCCTTCCGTTTTAATGTCAGGCCCGGCGATTCCGGCTTTCTCCTTCATATACGAAATCCAGCCTTGCCGGTTCATACCCATGGCTTTCTGAATGTCCGCTTTCGTCAGAACGCCGAGCTGCCGGAACTGTCCCATCACCACGTAGCAATTTTCATCCGTGATGAATCGCGCGATTTTTTCGACGGGGTCGTCATCCATGCCTATACCTCCTTCGCAAGACCGCGCTCGATCAACTCGGAAACAAGCGAACGCGCAAGCTCCTCGTCCGTGTCTCCCTTAATGGTCAGCTCGACGTTTTCCACCATCTTCGCGTTGCGAAGCACCATATCCACGTACTCACGGATGGTCTTCACGTCCGAGAACATCGTCGAGCCTTTCATATGGGTAACGATTTTCAACGGAGAACCGTTGAATTTCTCGCCGCCCCGCAGTTCGATACGCATTGCAACCGCCTCCTTTCGCAATTTACGCCAACCCAATCGGATGTGACGCATGATGTCTGCTCAGGTCGATCATTCCTTCGAGGAGATCGTCTGAGTCCCAGCATCGCGGACAGACCGGTATGTCAACGACATGTCCGTCATGCTCGAGCCGAATAAAGAATCCACCGCGCTCGAACGGCTCGCGGCAATGGCCGCATGTGAATCTGTTGTTGTAAGGGTTCTTTCCGAACTTCACTCTGATTTTCATTCTCATGCCTCCGTCACGCCGCGTTTTCCGCCTGCGGGCGTCCGCCGTTTCTGAATGCACTGTCGCCCTCGAGGTTTGCGAGCAGGTGCTGCCGCGCCGTCTTGAACTCGTCGCCGATGAGTCCGAGACCGAGCAGGAACACCCGGAAATCGTATTTGTTGTTGATTGGATTCAGGTCGCGTTTGCGGCTGCTTGCCGCGTTGCTGTTTATGGCTTTCGCGCCGAGCGCGAGACAGAACTGAATGTAGGCTTTTATTTTTCCGGCGTGGAGCGTTCCGTTGAAATACCGGAACTCGACCGTGCCGCGATACCAGACGTTGTGGAGGTTCAATCCCCGGTAACGGGTTGAATCGTAGTGCGTCGGGCTTTGATTCTGGTAGCCGTACCAGAGTTTGTTGAGTTCGTCTTTTGATTTCGGTTTGCGTTTTTCGATTTTCTCGATGAACTCGCCGCTCACCTTTTTCGCGTAAGATGTGAGCCGCCGGTCGTTTACGTCGAGGGCTTTTACGATGAGGTCTTCCTGTTTGTTGACGATTTTTGCGAGATTGACGAGG
>JAKQBV010000427.1 GCA_029573925.1 bacterium | reverse complement strand
TTAAGGGAAAACTTTTGAAAAAGTTTTCCCTTAAAATCCCTTTCAAAACTTTTCATGCTAGCGCCGAAAGCGGAGCTTCGCTTCCGCCTTCGGCGCGTATCATGTGAAAAGATATTGGGAAAGGCATCTTACTGGAATCTTGTTTTAAATGATTTACATAGGGCGTCGGGAGAGGCGCGCGGAGCGCGGCGCTCCCGACGACCAGTGAAACGTTTTGAAGAGATTCCAAAGAGAAACTTTTTCAAAAGTTTCTCTTTGGCCGCCGGAGGCATCCCATTGGCTTTTTGTCTTTTCTGGCGTTTTTAGCTCTGTTTTTGTGACAAAAAAGTCACAGGCGAGTGGACAAAAAAGTCACAGTTTGGCCTTTAATCTGGAATACCGAAAGAGTGGCGAAAAAAATATGGGCTTGAATAAACGATTTCTTTTTAGGGGTGTTTGTCGCAAGTTGGCAACAAATTTGACATATATTAAGCAGGCAACCTTGCTTTTGTATGCCAATCCGGCGTCGCGAACGGAGTTAAGAGCCGTTAGCGGACCGGTAGGGAAAGCGTCTGAAAGAGACGGCGCGGCGGGCGGGAGAAAAGAAACCCATCGCCGCGAAAAGGAGGTCTTGCCGGATGAATAAACAATCGAAAACAAGCCGGAAAGCGCGATTCATGGAGGTTGCCGCATTAGCGGCGGCGGCAATTATATTGTGCGGCGCGCGCGTGGCGACGGCGGACGATGTCCATTTCGAGTTCTACATACCGCGCATGCCTCAAACACCCATAATCAAAGACATCGTCAATTCATCGGCGGGAGTCTACGGCACAATGCGGGTTTACGCAACTATTGAAGGTCAGGAGCAGATGCAGTCCTGCTGCGGTCCAGCCTGCGACCGAACGGACTGCGAGATGGCGGAATGGTGGAGCAGACCCGACCCGGCCATTTCTCCCAATCCTCCTTGCATACCAAATCCGAGCGGCGTAGGCGCATGCCATAGCGTTGACAATCCCAGACTCTACTACCGGATAGACAACAACTTTGCCGTAACGCAATATGTAACGATGTCCTATAATTCCCAATACGGCAAATACGAGGGCCAAATCGATCTGGCCGGCACAGTTGTTAGAGATACCATCACTTACTACATCGTCGCGTCGGACAGTCGAGGGAACGTTACTTCTCAGCTTCCAAGCGTCGAAAACACGTCGTGCGGAAACTTGACCAATTGGAACACAATTTATCAAACACCGGCGACAAATAACTGCGCGTTGATGTCGAGTTATGAGCGGTGTTCTATCAACCAGACGGGCGCTCCGACTTGTGGAACCTCTTACACCATCAACGACCCTGTGGGAGACACATGCGGCGAGCCGGACGAAAATGGAGTTCAGTCCGTCGTTTCAGGCTGGCAGATAGTTGACACTCATGGATTCTCCGCAAGCGCCGGAAAAGGATACGGAGAGCTGCCGACGGACGATGTGGTTTGCGCCAAGATACGATTGGGCGGCATGCCGCCTCAGTCGGGTTCAGGAGCCATTGAAGTATATGTGATGTCTATCTTCAACCCGGATATAACGGATCCGAACCCTGCGGACAAATATTTCCCGAACGCATTCGCACTTTCTTTTTCGCCGAAAGCGGAAGCTATAGACGCGAACCTCGCGAAAGTTCTCTGGAATGGCGACTGCGTCACAAATCCGAACAACCCAGACCCGCTGGCTTGCAAGATTTTCGTGGGAACCGACACTGAAACAAAACTGAAAATAGGATACACGAGCAGCGAACTGCGGTTTATCGTAAAAAATGCCCTGCCCAATGGAAAGACTTTGCTCGGCTCAACTAGCAAAAGCACAAGAATGGTGTTCCTTACAGGCAAAATCATGTTGTCCGGCGGAACGCCCTTCTATGTTGTGGACTCGACTCCCGCTTTAGAGATGGTAAAAAATAACAGACAAAATATAATCGTGGCATTTGATCGCGCTGCTCCGCCCATAATAAAATCAACCGCCTGCAAGTCGGGCGGACAAGGTTCAACTTCAACTTGCGTCAAGCAGGGGGCCGCGCCCCCCGCTGAAGGCAATGACTGCGTCTTCGAGGTTCTTCCTTCTCCAGACAAGTCTTTCACAAACTATTACAACGTCTATTACAACACCGTAAACGACAAAAGCACGGCGGCGCTTGTGGAGTCTCTCTCCGGCCCTGTGAACTTTCCAGAAAACGGCTCTTCTCTTTACACAAAAACATTCAACATACCTGTCTCCGAACTTAACGGGCATCCCAGATACTTTTATTTTTCAGCAGTGAATTCTTCATTTGAACCCGGCTATCAGGAAACGCATGCTTCTCAATGGCCCCGCGCGGTGTGTACTCCTGAGGATTGGGATGCTCCCATGGAATCAGCGATTTCGGATTTCTCCTGCGCAACGCCTCAAGGAAGCGACGGGGTTTGCTCCTGCGAGTGGACGGCGGACAGGGCCTCCGACCCCTCCCTCTACGGGTTCGACATCCGGCGCGACGGCGTCCAGATGAATACGAACACGGTCCTGACGGATTTCTACATCCAGTCGGGGCTTGAGAATATGACTCCGTATTCATATCAAATCCGGGCGGTGGATGTCGGCGGGAACAAATCGGCGTGGTCAGAGCCGTCCGTCTGCGTGCCTTACGACCTCAAGCCTCCCGCGAAGGTAGAGCCTTCAGTCGTTCCTCTGTTC
>JAKQBV010000406.1 GCA_029573925.1 bacterium | reverse complement strand
GCTGACGGGCGACGACCGGGCGGACGCGCTCGCGGGCGTGGAGAAAGTTCGCGCTCTCGTGGCCGAAACCGGGCTGCCTGTCAAACTGAGCGACGTCGGCGTATCCCAAGACAGCTTCGAGGACATCGCCGCTCTCACTATGGGCGACGGCTCGCTTTTCACTAATCCGCGACCTGTGGAAGACATGGAAGAGGTAGTGGAACTGCTTAAAAAAGCTTTCTAAAACTTTATTAAAGGATGGAATATTATGCCGGTATTCAAAGACACGGAAGACATGTACGCGACTCTTGTGCCATTTTTCAACAAACTGAAAGACCACCCGGACATCGGGCCGAAGATCATGGCCAGTGGTCTGGTCATTCAGTTCAGGTACACTGACCCCGACGCGGTCATTACCATCGATTGCCCGAAAGAAGTAATTATTCAGGGCGAGATCGAGGGCGAACCGACTGTGACTATGAGCATGAAGTCTCTAACCGCCCACAAGTTCTGGCTAGGCAAGGTGTCCCTGATGGTGGCCATCACCAAACGCGATATAGTAGCCAAAGGCCCCATCCCGGCCATCATGAAGCTCCTGCCGATTATCAAGAATTCCTACGCAATGTACGAGGAATATCTGAAAGAAATCGGCAAAGCCGACAAGATTACCGACTGGAACTGAATCGCGCACATGTAGAGCATTCTCTATAATATTGAGGCGAAAACGCGTTTGTCAGTTGCGCCGCTGTGAATGGGGTCTGCGACATAGAATTGGGTGTCGGTCAGACAGCGGCGGAATCATAGATGTCTTCGGTCATGTTTGCCCAATGTTGCCGTCGGGAATGATTTGATGTTATGATGAAAACTAATGTAGGGAACGCATATGATAACAAAGTTAAGAATAAAAAACTGTTTGTCATTCAAAGATTTCACCATTAGGTTTAATAAGCTTAATGTGTTGGTCGGGGAAAATGCGTCAGGAAAATCTAATCTTTGTCATGTGCTTCAATTTTTAAAATTGTCTCCGACTGTCGAAGATTTATCAGAAGCGTTTATTAGAGCGGCAGGAGTAAACGCATCGTTCAATCATTTTGATATTGATCCCGAAAAAAACAATTCGCATTTTCATATTGAATGTGTTATCCCACGCGAAGGTAAAAAATTATCATTTATATACGATTTGGAGATAAAAAAAGGGAGTGATCGTCTAATCGGGACTGAGTTGTCTGTTGTTCGAGAAAAACTCACATTGAGAAAAAGTCCTGAAAGAGTAGAAATGGTTCTCTTTGATAATGAAGCTGGCAACGCGAGAATTTTGAGGGAAAAATCATCCTCATCGAATGGCAGGAATAGCGCAATTAAAGAAAAAATCTCTATTAACAGAACAATGCTAGCTGAGATTATCGATAGCGAGGAGTACATTTCTGCGAATTTGTTTAAGAGGTTCCTTTCGACGATATTTCATTTTGATCCTATGATAGAGCATCTGAAGGACATGACGATTTATCCATCTGTTTTTTTAATAGAATCTCGAGGAAAGAATCTTTTTTATTCGATCAACCTGATAAAAAACAATGGAATTCAAGAAAACAACCGCAATTCAAAGTCTTCTGTTATGGCGAAGACAGAGTCAGATGAGGCGTTCACAAATGAATTGTGGGCGGAATATTTAGAGCGAATACGATTGTTGGACGAAAACATCTACGATATTGATATGAACGAAGAAGCGTTACGTCAAAACATAACAATTCCGGTTTTTACAAATAAAAAAGGGAACAAATATGGAGTTGATAGTCTTTCAAGCGGGACGCTGAGAGCTATGGGTATATTGCTTGCGGCAATTCGGGCTGAAAAGCTCAAAACAGCAATAGGCGTGACGCCAATTGTGTCAATAGAAGAGCCCGAGAATGGAATCCACGTAGGATTGTTGAGGATGATTTATGATAGCTTTAAAAAATCAACCGGACAATATATTTTGACCACTCATTCTCCATATTTGATAGACCTATTTGAAGACAATCTCGACGGAGTAAAGTGTTTTAAAAAGGTGAACAACGAGACGAAGCTTATCAAATTGGATAAAAAAAGGATAAAGACGATTTTAGAAGAAATGCCTCTTGGTGAAATGCATTTTAGAAGGATACTCGGAAGACAATGATTATTCTATATTCAGGCGAAGGAACAAACGATGAAGCTGTAATGGAAGCTCTGAAAGAAATGTGGTGTCCCACGGCGAAAATTGAAAAAACGCAGTACAGAGGTTCCTCCAAACGCAGAAGAAAGCAAGAGATTAGAAAAGCATGTGTCGAACTTTCTGAAAAAGAAGCTTCATTGATTGTTTTTTTTACGGATTCTAACGACAGAGACTATCAAGTTGTAAAAAGAAATGAATCAGAATGGATACCGGAGAATTATCGACCTAGGGCAATTTATGCGGTAGCCGATAGAAATATTGAATGCTGGATAGTTGCAGATAATAATAAAGCAAGGAAGGAAATCGGCATCAAAAAACGACAGTTGGAGGCAGACCCGATTAAGCCAGTTAATAGATTTTTCGGAACTTATCGCGATAGCGAAAAAATAAGAAAAATTAAAGAATATGTTAAGAATTCTGACTTGAAGGAATGGCTAAATAACAGCAGGTCTTTTAAGTCTTTTTACAATGATTGCAAAAGATCGGCAATTTCGCTTGGTTGTGATACATTTCCAAATATCAGGTAGAAGGATTTACTTTTGAAGGTTCTCACGCCTTATTTGCTGATGGCTCTGTTCGGGTTTACGGGCAGCGCTTTCTGGTTTCCAAATTGCGAGTTGACTCTGTCCGCTATGGCGAACGTCGATCAAGTTCCAGCGTTCAAGTTCCTATGGTGGACCATCAATCTGTCGAACTATAAGGCGGAATCAGGGCTGCTTCTAGGATTTGCAACGGCTATCGGGAGCACGTTCGGGAGCAGCTTCTTTTATTTCATGGGAAGAGGCGTGCTGAAGGTTTCCAAGAAGGTTCAGGACAAGATAGATAAGACGGATATGACGAAATATAAGAGAATCGGCGCTCCGGTTATTTTCGTGTCCTCAGTGACCAGCGTGCCGCCGCTGTCGCCGCTTGCTGTTGCCGCCGGAATCATAAAATACCGGTTCTGGAACTATTTTTTCGTTTCCATGGCGGGAAAATTCATCAGGTTCACCATAGTTGTCTTTGCGTCAGAAGGGCTGGTCAAACTGATAAAAGGGCTGTTTTGACATGTTTGAGGAGACCGGGAAGTTGTTTGATGGAGCGCGCCGCGCGGGTTTTTTAAAATATATATTGATTATTGATATGTATGGTATAATAAACGACTAATCGGGCCGGTGGCAATCGGCTTTGATAAGCGCAACAGACGCATGTTGAACATGAAGAGGTTGATTAACGAATGAAACGCATAAGTATCGGGGGCGGAAAACCCGAAAAAGGCGATAAGAAAGCCGTGACCGGCGCGCCCAATCCGGCGGCCCCTGAAAAGCAAGTGAAGGCTAAGAAAGAAAAACCTCCTCGCGAGAAGAAGCAGCCCAAGCAGAAAGCGCAAAAGGCTCCCTCAGGCGGCGGGCAGGACGCAGGCAAAAAGAAGATAGTCCTATTGGTTATTCTTGTGATAGCTCTGGCAGGCGCGGGGGCCTCCATGTATTTCAACTCCCGTCCGGCGGCGCCGCCGCAGATGCCTGTGGCGAGGGCGCAGAGACCCGCTGTCGGCGGCCCGCAGTCTGAGCATCCCAGCCGTATTCAGCAGCCGTCAGAGGACCAATTGTCCGAAGGCGCCAGAATGGACGCCGAACAGCCTGCCGCAGAGCCGATAAAAACGACAGGCCCTGCAAGACGCGGCGGCGGCGGAATTGTGGTGGAACCGCCGGCTCAAGCAAAAAAGATAACTCCCGCTACTGCCGCTCCGGCGCCGACGGCGCAAGACAGGAGCGCGGTCCGTCAGCCGACCATACCCAAGATTGAAGATTTGCCCAAGCTGCCTGAGAGGACGGCTGAAAAGCCTGCGCCTCCCGTTCAGGAACAAAAACCGGCAGTCTCAAAAATGCCTTCTGCGAAACCGGCTACTGAGCCGGCGAAGGTTGCGGCAGCTTCAACTACAAAGGCAAGACAGCCGAGGATTTCTGCGGCGCAGGATGCGAAACCTGTTTCTGTTGCAAAGACTCAGTCGAAACCCGCGCAAAGACAGCAGCCGAGCGCAGCTCCGGCAAAGAGAGCCGAGCAGGCCGCTACGGCTCCCGCGCCCGCTCCGAAAGCGACAGCAGCTAAGCCTATCTCTTCGCCCGCTCCGGCAAAACCGGCTGTAAAGCCCGTCGCGGCGGCAAAAGTTCAGTCTTCTCCCGCAAAGAGAACAACCCGGCCCGCCACAGTACAAATCGCCAGAGTCCCGTCGGCATCCTCGGCGGATTCGAGTTTGTTCGACTGGCCGGGCGGACAGTCCGCCGGAAGCAGCAAGAGCCTATTCGACCCCGCTCCGAGAGTGGCGGGAACCGAACAGAAGAAAGCTCTAGACGATTTGGCTGCCTCAAAAACTTTCTACAGCGTTCTCGTCAGGGAGTCGTCGGATGTCGAAGAACTCCGCGCTCTCGGAAGAAGAATAAATCTCGGGACCGTCAGCCCGGAGATCAAGCAGACGGTCAGTCACGGTCGCAATGTTTACTGGCTCACGGTGGGGCATTACACCACATCGGGCAAAGCGCATAACAAGGCCGAGGAACTGAAATCCCTCGGATTCCAAGCGACTGTGATAAGCGAGAAGTCATATTACTAAAAGGGATCGGCATAGCCGGCCCGGCAGGCGGTCTTCTATTTAGATGCCGCCATTCATACGAAAGTCCGCTCGCCCCGGCAATCGGCGCGAGGAC
Source organism: bacterium (assembly GCA_029573925.1). Classification (GTDB taxonomy): domain Bacteria; phylum UBP15; class UBA6099; order UBA6099; family UBA6099; genus UBA6099. The sequence goes on along the minus strand of JAKQBV010000406.1, from coordinate 249 downwards.
GGGCAGTAACGAAACAAGGGGAATGATGCATGAAGACAGCAGCGGCTGTATTGGTTGTATTTTTAATATTCAACGTGTTTAAGAAGGAAGACGCTAAGACATCAAAAGCGTTTCCGGTCGAAACAAGGCCGCCGGTGGTAGAACAGCAGGCTCCTTCCACGGACGGCGACTCGGTTCAAGTTCCCGGCGAACAGCAGAAACCGCAACCCGGAATCCGTTACCCGGTAAACGCCAATTTGTCGGCGGAAG
>JAKQBV010000354.1 GCA_029573925.1 bacterium | reverse complement strand
GGTTCCCTCATCACCGCCCGCTACTGCCTCAAGCATGCGGCGGGCGTTCGCGGCGTTGTCCTTTCCGGCATCCTCGCGCGCATGGCCATGAAGGTGAATCCGCTGAAACTGAAAACCGGCATGCTGCTCTCGAAGATAGTTCCGAAACTGGCAATCCCCGGAGAGATATCGCCCTCAGACGTCTGCCGCGACAAAGAAGTCGTCCGAGAGTACGAGAACGACCCGTTGGTGTTCAAGGTGAACACGCTGGGATTCGCCGCGCAGCTTATTTGGGCGATGGAAGACCTCAACAAACGCGCAGGCGAATTCAAGTCGCCCGTGTTGTTCCAGCACGGCGGAGACGACCGCCTGTGCTCGCCTGAAGGCGCGCGCGCGTTCCACGACAATATCGCATCTACGGACAAACAATTCATCCTGTACCCCGGCCTCTACCACGAGATATACAACGAATTCGAGAAAGACGAAATACTGGCCGCCGCCGCGGACTGGATCGACAAGAGACTTTAACCCGAATCCGTCATTAGGATTCAGGAGCGATTGTTCAGAGCGGATGAAATGCGAGGCGCAAGACGCATTTTTGCAATGAATAGAACTTATGGTTCATGAACAATATAAATGGGTGGCACGCACAAACTTGCTTTGTGCGTGAGTTCGCCGGTCTGAAAATCGCCTCGGTTCGTCGGCTCTATCGACGAATCCGGGTTGCTAACAAAATTGGCGATAAAAGGACAATCACAGACGATACTGTCGCTTGTAGTTTTCGATAGCGCCGAATCCTAGCGACGGGTTCAGAGTTGTTTGCTATTTCAGATCGAAGACGGCCAGAGGGGAGTATTCCGCGCCGGAGGATTTAAGCTCGCTCTTATAGAATAAAACGCGCGCGGTCTCGAATTCCGGTATTTTGTGCGCTGGCAGAGAGGCGGGGTCGAATTTGCATGGGGTTCTGAAGCGGGCGAGGGTTAGATGCGCGGAGAAAGGGCGGGATTCGGGAGGGAATCCGAGCGGTTCCAGAGCGGAAGAAACGGCTGAAGCGATAGTTCGGACGCTGTCGGCTCCCGCGTCGAGGCCGAGCCAGAAAACTCGCGCGGCGCTCGCGTTGGGAAACACTCCCGCCGTTCCGAATCCGGCGACGAACTTTTTTCCGCGCGCGGCTTTTCGAACTGTTTCGCGCACATCGTCAATCCGCGACATTTCCATCTCGCCTAAGAATTTCAGAGTGAAATGAAGTCCTTCGGGTCGTGTCCATCTGACGGCGGGAAAATATTTTTTTACGTCGTTCTGATATCGCGAGACGAGAGTCTTTGTGTTTGTGGGTATGTCGAGCGCGATAAATGCCCGGATGGTTTCTGACATGCGGAGGTCTCCCGGATTCTTATAGTCAAGCGCGTTCGGCGACGGCGATTTCCTGCAGGCTGAGAAGTTCTTCGCAGATGTTCGCCGCGTGAGCCGCGTTGTCTACGAGAGCCACGACTTCCATCAGTTGCAGGTGGCGTCCGCTCGTGTTGACGTCGTTCGGATACATTATCTCCCCGCCGGATTTTTCGATTATGTTGAGAATCTGTCTCTGTATGTCCTTTGCGGGAAAAAACTTTATCTTGAATCTGGCGGGGAACTTCGACCCCGATGTGTCGCCCCATAGGGCTGGGGTTTTTCTTCCTAGGAATATGGGTCTGTTGCGTCTGTTTCGGCAATCTTTGCGGTGGACGACGGCTTTTTTCAGGCCGCCGTAGACGGCAATTTCGTCGCCGGGCAGAGGGGAGCATATTTCATCGAGATATAGCGAAGACCTCAAGGGTTTGTCGAAGATGAAAGCGGCCGGGTCGGCCTCGCCGTCGTAAGCGGGGTGGCCGATGATACGGGGCGCCTTTTCGAAATCCTCCAGCCGGATTATTCGTTTGTAGAGGGTCCTTACCACTTCCAGAACGAACTGGAGGTTGATTTCTCCTCTGACGATGTTCAGATAAATGTCGTCT
>JAKQBV010000329.1 GCA_029573925.1 bacterium | reverse complement strand
GGGTCGTGATAGTCGGCTTCGAGCAGCCTCATAATGCCGTCCACAAGGTCGTCCACAAAAGTGAAACACCGGGTCTGAGAGCCGTCCCCAAAAACAGTTATCGGCTCGCCCAACAGGGCTTGGCTGCAGAAAGCGGGCACGACACGCCCGTCGTTTACTCTCATTCTCGGCCCGTATGTGTTGAATATCCTTACCACGCGGGTGTCCAAGCCGTGGCTGCGGTGGTACGCCATAGTCATCGCCTCGGCGAATCGTTTTGCCTCGTCGTACACTCCTCGCGGCCCGATCGGGTTGACGTTTCCCAGTAGGTTTCCTTCTGCGGGTGTTCGAGCGGGTCCCCGTAAACCTCGGATGTGGAGGCGAGCATGAACTTCGCCCCCTTCGCTCTCGCAAGACCGAGCGCTTTGTGAGTTCCCAGCGATCCCACTTTCAGCGTCTGAATCGGATAGTTGATGTAGTCTATCGGGCTGGCCGGACTCGCAAAATGCATCACCAAATCCACTTTTCCGTCAATGAAAAGGTAGTTCGTTACGTCGTAGTTGAAAAACATGAACTTCTTGTCCATCAGATGGCTTATGTTGTCTGGATTGCCTGTTATAAGGTTATCAAGGCAGACGACATCGTGTCCGTCCCTTATGAGCCTTTCGCAAAGATGCGAGCCTAAAAAGCCCGCTCCGCCGGTCACAACCGCTCTCATGCCGTCCTCCCGAATCGCGCGCCGCGTTCCCCGGCGCCGCATTCGTTTTTATATTACAGGAGGGACAAACCGAATACAAGGCATGTGGCCGTAGCGTTCGCCGAGCCGGAAGACAAAAGCTTCCGAAAGCGGGCCGCCATGGGTTATAATCCGCGCATGGCAACGCCTGAAATCAGCGTGGTTATCCCCGTCAGAGACGCCGGAGCGCGCCTCCGCGAAGCTCTCGACTCCATTTCAGCGCAGACCTTCGCTGATTGGGAATGCCTTGTGGTGGACGACGGGTCGACGGACGGTTCGCGGCGCGCGGCAGCCGAATACGCCGCAGCGGACGCGCGGTTCAGGACGCTTAGCGTTGGCGGAGCCGGGCTTGTGTCAGCCCTCAACGCAGGTCTTCGCGAGGCCCGCGCCCCTCTTGTCGCCCGCATGGACGCAGACGATATTTCAGTTCCCGCACGGCTCGAATCGCAGGTCGCTCTCATGCGCGCCAACCCCGAAATCACCCTCTGCTCATGTCTCGTGCGCATGTTCCCGGACAATTCCGTCGGCGAGGGCATGAAACTCTACGAGGAATGGCTCAATTCGGTTGTGGACGAGGCGGACATACTGAGAGATTTTTTCGTGGAGTCCCCTTTTGCCCATCCCTCGGTGATGTTCAGACGGCAGGCGGTTATTGACGCCGGGGGATATCTGGACAACGGTTGGGCCGAGGACTACGACCTTTGGATGAGGCTCAGGGAGCGCGGAGCAAGGTTCGCGAAAGTCCCGGAAGTCCTCCTACTCTGGCGGGACTACCCTGAAAGGATATCAAGAACTGATGCCGCGTATTCAATGCCGAGGTTCAGAAAACTGAAGGCTAGATATCTGGCAAGCGCTTATCTTAACAAGAAAAAAGCGGCCACAATCTGGGGCGCGGGCAGGGAAGGGCGCTGGTGGTGCGCCGAACTGTCGGAGCGCGGCGTTGACGTGAGGCGTTTCGCGGATGTCGATCCCGCAAAAATCGGGCGCAGCATAGGCGTCATCCCCATCGTATCTTACGAGGACTTGGCCGACAGGAGCCATGACGAATTCATCTTCTGCGCGGTCGGCGCTCGCGGCGCCCGTCCACTCATCAGAAGCAAACTCCTCGAATTCGGTTATGTCGAGCTTGAAGACTTTATTTTTCTTGCTTGACACCGGGGGCCGCATGTCTTTTGGCGTCTGTCAGGTTCGCCAGATATACTCCTGACAATACCGCTGCTGTGTAAACCAGCAACTGCGCGGTTATCGGCTCTCCGAGCGTCAGCCATGCGATAACCATTGTTATCACACATTGAAGATATATCAGGTTCGTCGTGAAGATAATCCCCAGAGTGTCCATGCAGCGCACCCAGAGCGTGAACGCCAACGCATGGCACAGCGCGCCCAGATACACAACCCCGGCAATAGAGACAGGCGTGATTCCGGAAAGCTTGCCAGAAACGAGTTCAGCTATGAAAAACGGCAGCGTCGCGAAAATCCCAACTGCGGTGATTCGGCGCGTTATAAGTATCGGAGACAGCCGACGGGAGATGTCCCTGCCGATAAGAGTGTAAGCCGTCCACGCCACAGCCGATAGAAGGATAAGGATGTCGCCAAGCGGATTGAGGTCGAAATTAACCTTGCCGTTCCATATAATGAGCGCGCCGCCCGTGAAAGCCACAACCAGCCCGACCCCGTTTTTCCACGATAGTTTCGACGAAAACAAAATTGCAGACCCCAGCGCCGTCAGCGCGGGAGCCAGAGATATCAATATCGAAGCGTTTGTCGCGCTCGTGTGGATCAGCCCTGTGTGCTCGAAGTAAAAATAAAGGAAAAGCCCGGTAAGCCCCATCCCTGCCATTAGCCGGTTGTCCTTCGCGTCCGGATGTGCGCCCCGCTCCGTGCGGAACGGCAGCAACGCCGCATACCCTACCACGAACCTCATGAACGCCAAACTCATCGGCGGTATCGTTCCGTCCTTCACCGTCACCCGTATAACGATATATGCGTATCCCCATATAAAAAGAGTGAGAATGCCGAGAAAAATATTGAACGGCCTGTTTTTCAGCAACTTATCCAATACCGCTCCGCGCGCGCGTCAATAGACGGCGTTCCTACTAAACCGCGATATTATAAAGCTTGCAAAAAAAATTCGCGATATACGCTGCAATATTTACTAAGCCGGCCCGCTTTAAGAACGGCGGTTGCCCCTGCGCCTTCGTTGTTTCCACAAAGAAAAAAGCCACCTTCCTTGGTGGCTCTGTAGGAGGAGTTGCTGTGGCTAGCAGCAACCATGTCAATATATATATCGGAGCGAGCAGGTAAAACTTTAGAGTTTTTTTATATTTTTTTACGCCTGCTGAAATATCAACTAAACAAAGGAAAAAACAATAAGGTTGAGTTATTCTCAAATGCCGATTCTTTCTTTAAATTCAAAGTTTCGACTTTTTCGGTGGAATTAGGCAAGAATGAACCCGGATTCGTCTATAGAGCCGACGAACCGGGGCGATTTTCATAGCGGCGAACTCACGCACAAAGCAAGTTTGTGCGTGCCACCCATTTATATTGTTCATGAACCATA
>JAKQBV010000315.1 GCA_029573925.1 bacterium | reverse complement strand
ATTGGGGCTTCGGGGGTAATCTCGATGGCTCCGCAGACGTAGCGTTTGAGCATCTCTTCATCGTAAACGATTTCCATGCCGCGTCCGCCGAGAACGTAAGACGGCCTGACGACCACAGGGTAGCCGATGCGGTCGGCGGCGGAGACAGCTTCCTGCATGTTGACGGCTGTTCCGGCGTTGGGCATGGGAACGCCGAGTTTCTTCATTACTTCGCCGAAGAGTTCCCTGTTTTCCGCGAGGTCGATGCTTCTTACGGAAGTGCCGAGGATTTTTGCGCCTGCTTCTTCGAGTTGGGAGGCGATGTTGAGAGGAGTCTGGCCGCCGAACTGGACAATTATCCCTTCGGGTTTCTCTTTGTCGTATATGCTCAGCACGTCTTCGACTGTGAGCGGCTCAAAATAAAGTTTGTCCGACGTGTCGTAATCGGTCGAGACGGTCTCCGGGTTACAGTTGACCATGATGGTCTCGTAGCCCATTTCCCTGAGGGTGAGGGTGGCGTGAACGCAGGTATAGTCGAACTCGATGCCCTGCCCTATCCTGTTCGGGCCTCCGCCTAGAATCATGATTTTCTTATTGCCGGACACCGGGACTTCGTCGGGGGCGTTGTAAGTGGAGTAATAGTAGGCGGCGTTCTCGACGCCGCTGACCGGGACGGCGTTCCAAGCCTGTTTGAGGCCGAGAGCGAGGCGTTTTTCGCGGATGTCCTTCTCTTTGACGCCGAGCAGTTTGGAGATGTATTTGTCGCCGAAGCCGTCCTTTTTGGCTTTGACGAGCAAATCGTCCGGCGGCAGGCTGCCTTTGTGCTTGAGCAGTTCTTCTTCTAGTTCGACAAGCTCTTTCATCTGTTCTATGAAGTAGGGCTTGATGTGCGTGATTTTGAAAAGCTCATCGACGTCCGCGCCTTTGCGAAGAGCTTCGTACATGAGGAACTGGCGCTCCGAAGTCGGTTCTGCGATAGCTTTCTTTATATCGTCGAGGGAAAGATCGTTGAAGTTTTTGGCGAAGCCGAGGCCGTGTCTGCCGTTTTCCAGAGAGCGGATGGCCTTAAGGAAGGCTTCCTTGTATGTTTTGCCGATGCTCATTACTTCGCCGACGGCGCGCATCTGAGTGCCGAGTTTGTCCACTGAGCCGGGGAATTTTTCAAACGCCCAGCGGGCGAATTTAACCACGACGTAGTCGCCGGAAGGAGTGTATTTGTCGAGCGTCCCGTCCCGCCAGTACGGAATGTCTTTGAGAGTGAGGCCGCCCGCGAGTTTAGCCGAAACCAGAGCGATGGGAAACCCCGTGGCTTTCGATGCGAGAGCGGAGGAGCGGGATGTGCGGGGATTGATTTCGATGACGGTAACGTCGCCTGTCTGCGGGTTGTGCGCGAACTGCACGTTCGTGCCGCCGATGACGCCGATGCTCTCGACTATGCGGTAGGAGTAATCCTGAAGCCTGTCCTGAAGCTCTTGGGAGATGGTGAGCATGGGAGCGGTGCAATAGCTGTCGCCTGTGTGAACGCCCATAGCGTCAACGTTCTCGATGAAGCAAACGGTTATCATGTTGTTGTCGGCGTCGCGGACGACTTCGAGTTCAAGCTCTTCCCAGCCGAGAACGGATTTTTCTATGAGGACTTGGCCTATGCGGCTGAAAGACATGCCGCGAGCGGCGATTGCGCGGACTTCGTCGAAGGTGTAAGCGAAGCCGCCGCCCATGCCGCCCATAGTGTAAGCGGGGCGGATGACGACGGGGAGACCGATTTCGCGTGCTATCTCGACAGCCTCATCCACGCTGGTGGTGGTTCTGCTGGGAGGCAGGCCGATGCCGAGTTTTTCCATCGTGTTTTTAAACTCGGTGCGGTCCTCGCCGCGTTTGATGGCGTCTTCCTTGACGCCGATTATCTGGACGCCGTATTTGTCGAGGATGCCGCTCTGGCGAGTTCGGAGGAGAGGTTCAAACCCGTTTGGCCGCCTAGGTTCGGCAGCAGAGCGTCCGGGCGCTCTTTGGCGATGATTTTCTCCAGAGTTTCCAGAGTTAGAGGCTCGATGTAGGTGATATCAGCCATTCCGGGGTCGGTCATTATCGTCGCCGGATTCGAGTTGACGAGAATAATTTTGTAGCCGAGTTGGCGGAGCGCCTTGCACGCCTGCGTGCCTGAGTAGTCGAACTCGCAGGCCTGCCCGATGATTATCGGCCCTGAGCCGATTATCAATACTTTATTAATGCCGGGAATCTTTGACACGACGGAACCTCCATAGCGGTGACTTTATCCCGCGACTCTCATATTAATGGGCGCGGGTATTAGTTATATTGCGGCCGTTTTTAGAGGCCAAGAGAGTGTATCACGCGGAGGGCGGAGTTTTCAATATGTCCGCGCTAATAAAGGCAATCGGAGCCGCTTCAGTTGCTCACCGAAAGTTTTACGCCGCAAGCCACGCCGTCTATGTCGAATCTGGCGGCGTCGGCATCGGCGTCCTGCAACAGGCAGTCGAGAGAGACTGCGAGCGTTTCTTTCATTATGTACTCGGCCAGCGCGGGGTCTCCGAAAATCTCGTTCAGGTCCGGCCCGCAGGAATACGCGATATTTATGCGCGCGGCGTAATCGAGGTCCATTTCTTTGCGGAGATTCTGGATTTTGTGAACAAGCTCGCGCGCCCTGCCCGCTCTAATCAATTCCGGAGTCAGCCTCATGTCGAGCGCGACGGTCTCTCCCACCAGATAGTCGGGAGATGGCGTTTTCACCTGTTCGAGGTCGCCCTCGACGAACTCGAATTTTGAGCCGCCGATTTCGACCTCCAGACGGCCTTCGGTGAAGTATGACGGGCAAGCCCCGGCGTGGTCTTCGAGCGATTTGAAGTATTCCTCGATAGCTTTCAAGTCTTTGCCGTATTTCGGCCCGAGTTTCTTGTAGTTGGGTTTCAAGCTGACGCACATGAGGTCGTCAAAACTGTCTATGAAAGCGATGTCGCGGATGTTAAGCTCGTCCGTGAGCATGTCCTTGAGAGGAGCAATGCCGTCCCTGAGTTTTCCTTCCTTGAGGCGGATGAATATCCTTTGCAGAGGCTGCCTGACCTTGACCTGTTTCTTGTTGCGGAGGCTGCGTCCCTCGTTGCAGAGAGCGCGGACGAACTCCATCGCTTCTTCGAGGCCGGCGTTGATGAGAGAAGAGTCAGGCTCCGGGAACGCGGCGAGATGAACGCTGTCCTCGGCTTTGTCCCGTTTTGTGTCGCGAGCAAGATTCGAGTAAATCACCTCGGCGGTGAACGGAGCGAACGGAGCCAGCATTTTTGAAATCGTGACGAGAATTTCCCTGAGCGTGGAGTAAGCGGCCCATTTATCGTCGTCCTTCTCGCTTTTCCAGAAGCGGGGTCTGCACCTGCGGACGTACCAGTTGGAGATGTCGTCCACAAGGGACTCGATGGCGCGCGCGGCGGGGGTCACCTGAAACGCTTCCATGTTTTCCTTTATTAGAGCCACGGCGCTGTTGAGCCTTGAGAGCGCCCAGCGGTCCGACGCGTCGAGAGATTCCTGCCCCACTTCGTGTTCGGCGGGTTCGAAACCGTCTATGTTCGCGTAGATAACGAAGAAGGAATAGATGTTCCATAGAGTGAGGAAGAAATTCTTGTGCGCTTCTTCTAGGGCGCGTTCGGAGAACCTCGTTGGAAGCCACGGGTTGTTGTCGCGGTAGAACACCCAGCGGAAAGCGTCCGCCCCGAAACGGTCGAATACTACGTCCATGTCCAGATAGTTGCCGAGGTGTTTGGACATCTTGGAGCCGTCTTCGGCCAGAACGTGTCCCAGAACAAGACAGCTTTTGAAGGGGGACTTTTTAAACAGGAACGAACTAATGGCCATGAGGGAATAGAACCAACCGCGCGTCTGGTCTATCGCCTCGGTTATGAAGTCGGCCGGGAATAGGCTGTCAAAAACATCTTTGTTCTCGTGAGGGTAGTGCCATTGAGCGACAGGCATGGCTCCGGAATCGAGCCAGCAGTCGATGACTTCGGGGGTGCGGGACATGCGGGCGCCGCACTGCGGGCATTTGCAGTGGATGGCGTCGACGTAAGGGCGGTGAAGGTCCAGCTCGCCGTCGGGGTAGTCGAGCGCGTGAGCCTTGAGGTCTGCGGCGCTGTCCACGCTCAGCACGTGAGACTCGTCCGCCTCGCAAATCCAAAGGTTGAGAGGCGTCCCCCAGTACCTGTCTCGCGACACCGCCCAGTCGATGTTGTTTTCAAGGAAATCGCCCATCCGCCCCTTGCGTATGTGTTCCGGTATCCAGTTGATGCTGTCGTTCACTTCGAGCATGGTGTCTTTGTAAGCGGTAGTGCGGATGAACCATGAGTGGCGCGCGTAATAGACGATGGGCGAATGACATCTCCAGCAGAAGGGATAAGTATGGACGTACCCCTCTGAGCGGTAGAGTATGCCGCGTTCGCGCAACTCTTCGATGATGCCTGCGTCGGCGTCTTTGACGAACACGCCCGCCCAAGGCGTCACCTCGGATGTGAAGCGGCCCTTGGTGTCCACCGGCTGAAGGAACGGCAAATCGAACTTGACGCCGACCTGATAGTCGTCCTCGCCGAACGCGGGCGCGATGTGGACAATCCCCGTGCCGTCTTCTATCGTGACGAAGTCGCCCAGTATGGCGTAATGAGCTTTTTTTTCAGGAGCGCAGAATGTGTAGAGCGGCTCGTACTCCGTTCCTTCGAGTTCCGCGCCTTTATATCTTTCCGCCACTTCGTAGTTTTCTTCGCCGAAAACCGCCGGGAGCCTGCCCTCGGCAAGTATGAGGTATTCGTTTTTGTATTTAACCTTCGCGTAATCCAGCCCCGCGCCCAAAGCGATGGCGACGTTGCTGATAAGCGTCCACGGGGTGGTCGTCCACACAAGAAAAGAAGTGTCGGGAGAGCCTTTGACCCGCATCCGGACGAACACCGAAGGGTCTTCCACCTCGCGGTATCCCTGAGCTATCTCATGGCTGGACTGGGCGGTCTCGCAGCTCGGACACTGGGGAACCACCTTGTGGCCCTTGTACAGCAGGCCTTCGTCCCAGTAGCGTTTCAGTATCCACCAAACCGATTCGAT
>JAKQBV010000282.1 GCA_029573925.1 bacterium | reverse complement strand
CAAAAGTTTCTCTTTGGCCGCCGGAGGCCCGCTTTTTATGGCGCATGGAGCAAAGACATTCGGGAGGCGCGCGCCGTTTTTGTCCGGCGCGCCGGTCGACAGCCCCGGCGGCGGGGCGTTCGACTACGGCGGCAGAGTTGTGGCGCTTATCGACATGAACGCGTTTTTCGCGCAGGTCGAGCAAATATGCAATCCGTCGCTGAAAGGCAAAGCCGTGCTTGTGGGAGGCAACCCGAAGAAGCGCACCATAGTCGCCGCCGCGTCCTATGAAGCGAAGAACAAAGGCGTAAAGTCCGGCATGTCGTACTACGAGGCTCTGCGGCTGTGCCCCGAAGCCGTCATCGTCGAGGGCAACACTTCGAAGTATCTGGACTACTGTTACCGCATAGTGGCGATATTCAGGGAATTCACCGATCTGGTTGAAGCTTTCTCGATAGACGAGGCGTTTTTGGATTTGACGCATGTGAGGAATCTGTTCGGGGAGCCGGAAGACGTTTGCCGGAGGATAAAAGACAGGCTGTACGAGGAGTTGGAGTTGAAATGCTCGGTCGGCATCGGGCCGAACAAGCTGGTGGCGAAGATGGCGGCGGACTGGCACAAGCCGGACGGGCTGACCCGCGTCTGGCCGGAGGAACTGCCGCAGATACTCTGGACGCTGCCCGTTGAAGAACTGGTCGGCGTGGGCCGCAGGATGAAGCGCCGCCTCAACTCTCTGGGGATTGAAACCATAGGCGACCTCGCCGATTACCCGCGGGATTTGCTGAAACGCAAGTTCGGAGTCTATGGCGAGTTGCTCCATCAGTGGGCGAACGGGGTGGACGACTCCGAGGTGGATCCCGGCGTGTTCATGACCGTCAAATCGATGGGCCACAGCTACACGCTGCCGTACGACACCGACGACGAGGAGACGGCGCGGCAGTTCCTTTTCTGGCTGTCCGACAGGGTGGCGCGGCGGCTGCGGAGCGACGGATACCGGGGCCGAACCGTCACCCTTACGGTGCGCAACAGCGACATGTTCTGTTTCACCCGGTCGCGCACATTGCCCGCGGCCACCGCGTCCTCGCACAAGATAAGGGACGCGGCGGTAGAACTGTTCCGCGCTAATGTGCCGCCGGGCGTCAAAGTCCGCCTGCTCGGCGTCGGCATGTCCAACCTAGAAACCGCCGACCGCCAACGCGAATTGTCCATCGACTCCGAATCGGCATGGGACCGCGTCTTCGAGGCCGTCGACGGCGTAAAAAACAGATACGGCGACTCCGCCATAACTTTTGCGTCGCTCGTTGACCGTCCCAAACGAATGGTCCAACCTAAAATCGGAATGTTCCTCACCAACCGCGAAAAAGGCCGCCCCGACTCCCCCCTAATGCCTTTCGCCGACTGAACGCCCGCCTCCGCTCGGCGAATGTATGGCCGATATGAATAATCGCCCCGGTTCATCGGTTCTATCGGCGAATCCGGGACCTGACTTGCCGCTTCCCGGCGGGGGCTATTGAGAGAGCGCGAAGTAAACGATGTTCACGGCCATGCGGAAGGCCTGTTCCTGAACTTCGGGGGGATCGTTGTGGATGGACGGAGCTTCGAGGCCGTCGCCGATGTCGGTGTTGATATCCGCGAAGAACACCATTCTGTCGCCCAAGAAGAGAGCGTAGCCGCGAGGCGGGCCGCCGTCGTGCTCGTGAATTTTAGGCAACCCGGACGGGAACTTGTAAGGGGCCTGATAAATCGGATGGCTGAACGGCAACTCGACATAGTCCTGTCCGGGCAGGACTTTTTTCAACTCGCGGCGAAGGGACGAGGCCATGCCGTAATCGTCGCTGGCCCACAGGAATCCGCCGCGCTCGAAGTACGCGCGCAGCCGGGCGACCTCTTCGGGAGCGAAGGACACGTTGCCGTGTCCGGACATGAATATGACCGGATATGAGAATAGGTCGTCGTCCGCGAGCCGAACAACTTTGCGCTCTGCGCCGGGGAAGACGCCGAATTCGCGGGCGAGCCGTTCCTGAAGTCTCGGCATGGACGTGCGGTTGTCGTACCAGTCTCCGCCGCCGCCGTATCTCAATTGAGCAATATAAAACTTGTCTCCCGTGTCTGACGGTTTGGCGGCCGGAGGCGCGGCGCGGAGCGCGGCGGCGATGGCAACGGCGAGCGCGGCGGCGAGAATAAACTCGCAAAAATATTTTGAAACGGTTTTCGCCTTCGGCGATTTCGGTCTCAAACCAAGCCTCCTCTTCTTCTCGCCACCCATTCCGCCGTCAGCAACGCGGCAACGAGCGCGAAAAGCGCGGGCATGCTCCAGAGGGATTTTTTCACGGAGGCGCGCTCGCGGGCGGCCCCTTTTTTGACGGCGGCGGCGACGTTTCCAGCATCCGCCTCGGCGAAATAGGTTCCGCCGTTGAGTTCGGCCATGCGTTTCATGAAGGCCTCGTCCGCGCCGGGATTCCTGAACTCCGAAGGAGAGGCGTGGACCGCCGCCGGGCAAGGCTCTGACGCGCCGCCGGACGCCGAGGCGGTAAAATAGTGAACGCCCGCCCGGCCCGGCACGAACTCTGCGGAAAACGCGCCGGCGCGGCCCTCCAGCGGCTTCATCGGGATTTCAACCGCAGGCTCTCCGGGAGCCGTCGCGGAGAGAACTGGAGTTTCGCCTTCCGCAAGCGCGTCAGGTTCGACATGCGCGGTGGCGGAGAGCGTCGCGCCGAGAGTGGCTTCGCGGGCCGACATGAAGAGCCTGACCGGAGCCGGGTTTTCAGTTTCCAGCATCATCGTCAGCGCGTTCGACATCAGTCTGTCATAAGCGGCGGAATCTTTTTCGCGTTCGCGGAACTTCCATCTCCAGAGGCCGTCGAAAGCGAACAGCAGGACGCGGCCCCTGCCCCACCGCGCGTCCATAATCATCGGACACCGCCTCGCGCCGCAGTTGAGCCACGGGTGTTCGGCGTGGACGGAAGCGCCCTGCGGCGGCTCCGCGCGGCTGAACGTCTGCGCGAACGGCAGCGTTTTCCATATCAGCCGGTTGTCCGCCTCAGATTCGGCCATACGCAACAGCGGGCCGGAAAGCCCGGTCGGCGTCGGGGTTACTTCAAACCCGGCGGCGTCTCCGGCTGTCGAG
>JAKQBV010000274.1 GCA_029573925.1 bacterium | reverse complement strand
AACCGTCGAGATAACGGAGGCGGGAGCTAAAACGTCATCGGGCTGTTTTGAGCCGGGCTGCCCGCAGTGCGCGCCCGTTCAGGGCGACATAGCAGTCCGTTTTTCCGGCTCCAGTTTTACCATTATTCCCCCGCCGATATTGATACCTGAAGGAACAGGCTGCGCCAAGCAGCCGCCCGCCGAAGCTTTTGAGCAACTCGAAGCGGTTTTTAGGGCGTTCGCGTCCGGCGAGACTGACTCGGAGAGAGACGCCGATGAAGTTGAAGCGGCCGCGCCGAAGCTTCCGCCTCCGTGCCCGGCGATTACGGAAGAGCTTGAGGACATCTCGACCGAATTCTTTCCTTCTCCCGGAGACAGGGTGCGGGTAAGCGGCTTCGGCGACTACGTTGATTTCTGTCTGCCGGTGGACGCGCTCGGATATCTGCGCCTGCCAGACGGGTTCAACGTAAGGACGGTGAGGAAGACGCTCGCGGCGGCGGAGAGGGATTTGAACGTCGCGATGTCGGAGCGGGGCTTGCGGGGCCGCGCGAAGCTTTCGCTGATGCCACCCGGCGAATCAGCTCCGATGGTTCATTATTATGTGTCTGGAAGCGTCGTTTCGCCCGGCGTTTACGAAGCGGAATCGGGGCTGACGGTCGGCGCGCTTATTGCCCGCGCGGGAGGCCCTGCGAAAGACGCGGACGGAACAGCTCTCGTCGTTGAAGACCTCTCCGCAAAATGGAACATGAAACTGCTGAAACCGGAGAAATTGACGGATGGAATCTCAGGCGGACTCGACGCGGCGATGAGCGGAGGCGTTGTTTTTCTGCCTTCATCGCCGGAGAATCTCAACGCTTTTATTAATGAGATATTGACGTTTCTATCTGAGTAGAAACCTTCGTTCCGATTCTCTCACTTGATAAGCCCGAAAGCTTTTGCGTGGAAAGTCAGTATGACTCCTACTCGCGAGCGCCAGTAGCGCGCTGTGTGTATCCCGTTGCCGTTCAATTCGTCGCCTTGAACGATATGCTGAGAAGGGGCGGCGGGGATTCCCATTTCAGCCAGAGTCTCGCTCACTTTTCTGAAAGACTCGAAGTTGTTTCTTCCGGAAAAGAAGTCGTTGTGTCCCGCGTCGAAATATATGTGGACGTCTTTGCGTTTCATGTTCTTGAGGCGCGGCAGCGGGTCGTTGCGCCTGAGGTATTGCTTGTCGATTTTGCAGTTCGAGCCTTTTGACGCGTCTTCGCAGAATATGGAAGCTATTTCAGGCGTCGCGTCTTTCATGTAGCTGAGGAAGAAGGAGTCCGAAACCATGTCGGACAGAGTGTACATGGCGCTGAGAGAGGTCACGGAAGAGAAGACATCGGGGTTGCCTGCGAGCAAATTCATGGAGCCGATGCCGCCCATGGAGAAGCCGCCGATTCCGCGCGCGCTCCTGTCCGCTTTCGTGCGGTACGCCGCGTCGATGTGCCCGACAAGGTCCTCCGCTATATACGTTTCATATTGACCGGTGGCGCTTTTGCGTATTCCGTCCACGAATTCAGGGCCGTCCGCGGGCGGCCATGTTTTCTTCCCGTCTCTCCTGTTGATGTAGAAGCTGGAATCTCCATCCGGCATGACCACTATCATTTCAGGCAGCGGCAAAGGGCATTCGGGATATTCCGCTTTCATGGCGTTAACCACGCCTTCAGGCAGCCCGACATCGTTTTCCTTGAGACATTCAAGAAGCGTGTCGTAGTCCGCCACAGTGAACAGGCAGTCCGCTATCTGAGGGACCTGTTCCTGTTCGGGCCAGTGCTTCTCTTCCTCCAAATTGTCTTCTTTGGCGGGATCGTTGCGCGCGAAGTTGTAGCCGTGCAGAAGGTAGACGACGGGGAAGCGCGCCGAATCATCCTTAAAATAGCTCGGCGGCAGATAGAGCCGGTAAAGCTTCTCCGTTCCTAGAGCCTGAGAAAAGAAACTTCCCCTGTCCGGTCTGGCGTCGGACGCGAGAGTCGCAACCGCCGAGGCTATCAGGAGCGCCGCCGCGAGCGCAACCGAAAATTTTGTTTTTCTCATCTTATTTCCGCCTCCGCTTCAAACATGTCCTTCACTCTTCGTCCGAACCGCCGCCCATGAATCTTTTAAATGTGTTCAGCGTGTGAATGATGACGTTCGGAACGGGAAGGATGTGGCCGGAGTTGAACCACACGATTTTTTTCGGGTCGTTTGCCACTTTGTGGAACGCTTCCATCGCCTCGTAAGGCAACAGTTCGTCTTTTTTGCCGTTGATCAGGAGCAGCGGGCGGGGGGTGATGTGCCCGACATACTCGATGGGGTCCACCGGTTTGAGGATTTCAAACGCTTCTTCCAGAGTGTATCCGGCTTCTTGAATCTGTTTCACCACATCGTTGACTTCCGGGAGTTCGGACTTGTTGAAGACCACGGAGAAATCGCCCGCGCCGTCTGCGAGAACGATAACTTTGAATCTTTCATCCACAGCGGTTGTGATAGCTCCCGTCATGGCTCCCATCGATATGCCGAAATAGCCCAGCCTGCTGATGTCGATGTCGTCGCGTGTTTCAAGGTAGTCCACGCCTCTGCGGCAGTCGATGACCTGTTGGGTGATATTCCAACGGGTGTCTTTCACGTTGGGTTCGAGGATGTGGCGTCCCGGTTTTGCCCGCTCGCCCTTATGGATGCCGTCGATGGCCAGCACTGCGTACCCGTATTTCGTCCAGCCCGGCGCGAAAGAGTCAGCAAGACTTTTGTCCGACTGGAGCCAGTGCATGAAGAATACGACGGGCCACGGCGGGCCGTCCAGTTCAATGACCCTTTTGCTGAAACTCGCCTTCGATTCCTCGTCGAGCGAATCGAGGTATCCGCGCGCGTTTTTCGGAACAAACAGAAACGCCGGAACGCGCTCGCCGTTTGCGCTGTCGAAATAGACTTTGTGTTTGTCGTAATGCTGACGGGATTCGATGAGGGATGATTCCGCGTTAAGGGGCAGGGAGCGGTCGTAGTCGAAATCCGCGCGATGCGCCTCGAAGATGGATTGCGCGAAGGCTCCGGAAGCAGAGAGTATCGCCGCCAGCGCCGCAACAAACGTTGTTTTCATGATGCTTTTCATGGTTTTTTTCCGCCTTTCCTCCGAAGACTCTCAATTGACATTCACTCACAAAAACGTAATAACATTAACATACCGGGCCGTCGAATTCAAGCGCCGGGGGCGTTTGATCCGTCGCGTTATAATGATGGCGGAGGGCGGAATCTTTCACGGAAATTAAGCCCGCTAGAAATGCGGGCCATAATCAATCGGAGGAACGGCAATGAAGAAACAGATCGGAATGTGCGCGGCGATAGCGGCTATGGTTTTTGCTCTCTCTGCGGTCGCGCCGAAAATCACGCTTTCCCAGCAGGACGGCGAGTCGAAAGTCAAAGTCGGCATGATCGATTTCGACAAGGTTATCAGGGAGCATCCGGTGATGGTAAGATGGCAGATCGAGCTTGAGACCACCAAAGACATCCGCGAGAAGGAAATGGAAAAGAACATCAAGGAAAATTTCGGCATCACAGACCAGACGGAGCTTTCTGAGCAGCAGCGCGCTCAGATTCAGCGCATAATCATGCAGGAGAGCCAGAAGTTCACCGCCGAGATGGAGCCTAAGCAACTCGAAAAGATGAAAGTGGTGGAAGAAGACGTCAAAGAAGTGGCGGCCGTCATCGCCACCGAGAAAAAGCTGGACCTAGTGGTTCTGCGGCACATAGTTGTATTCGGCGCGACGGACATCACTGACGCCATAATAGAGCGGATAAAAAAGAAATATAACTGACGTCGGCGGGAATTAACGCCACGGATGCAATCTTAACCCATGCCCGACGTTCGCAGCGCCTGATGGAGGATTTCATTTGAAACTAGGATGCGGCACGGCTTCTTTTCACAGAAGTTTTTACTCCGGCGAGATGGACATCTTCGATTGGATGACCGTCTGCGCGCGCGACCTGAAAGTGTCGGGGATTGAGATATCGGACCGCCATCTGCAAAGCGCGGACGAAGATTACGTCCGCAAAGTGAAGAGGGTGTCGGTGGACCTTGGGCTGACCATATCGGCGTTGACCATATCGACCGATTTCGGACTTGTGGATGACGCCGCAAGGGACAAGCATCTTGAGGACGGAGAGATAGCGGCGCAACTGGCCGCCGCGCTCGGCGCGCCGATATTGCGGTTCTCGGCGGGAAGTCCCGAGGAAAACAAGGAAACGCAGTGGGACGAGATGGTTCGCTGCGTGCAGATAATGTGCGAACTGGCCGAGCGCGACGGCATCGTTATGGCGGTCTGCAACCAAGCCGAAGACAATTTTATCCAGACGTATGACGACATTGATAGGTTGATGACGGACGTCGGCTCGGAATGGCTGAGGCTGGGTCTCAACGCGGACGCGTTCGGCTCGGACGCCGAGGGATTGACGAAGTCGATGTTCTACACTGTGCATGTCAGCGTTTCCGGGAACTCGAGAGGGTTCGACTGTCCCGCTTTCATACGCGCGGCCGCCGGGTTGAACTACCGGGGTTTCGTCTGCCACAGAGGCGAGGGAGCAGAAGACGAAGCAGCGGCGGCCGCGCGCGGAGTGGAGACCCTTCGCGCGCTAATAGCGGACTGACGAGGACCGCGGGCGGGCGTCCGGTTCGCCCTCATGGAGACGGATATGATAAAAAACATTGCCGCAGCCGTATGCGCTCTCGTTCTCTTTTCGTGCGCGGCTTTGTCAGCCGCCGCTAAGGAAAAATTCGGCGTTCCCATCATGACTGTGGACGAGGTTCGTCCGGGAATGAAGGGCTATGGCCTATCTGTTTTCAAGGGAGCCGAACCTGAAAAATTCGACATCGAAGTGGTGGCGGTTATAAAAAAATGGCGCACGGGCAACGATTTGATAATAGTGCGCTGCAGCGGAAAGAATCTTGAATTCACGGGCATCGCCGCCGGTATGAGCGGCAGCCCCATGTATATCGACGACAGGCTCATCGGGGCGCTCGCGTACGGATGGTACTGGCCCAAGGAAGCCATCGCGGGCGTTCAGCCGATAGAACACATGTTTGAACTCTGGGAGATGCCGGAAGCCAAAGGTTCCGCAGGCAAAGCGCAGGAGGGCGGACGCTCCGCCGCGCCGTTCAGTTTTCTGAACCTAAGAGGCGAGGAGACGACGGCGGCTCTGACGGAAATCAAAAGGCTGCTCGGCGCGGACGGCACGGACAGCAACTCAGGGCCGCAGCGAGCGGGAGGCGTCGATCTGGCTCCCATAGCCACCCCCGTCGCCACCTCAGGGATAGAAGGCGCGGGCGCGTCGCTTCTGTCAGATTTATTGCTGTCGCGCAACATGACCCCGGTGTCGGGCGGAGGCGCGGCGGACGCCGCAGGCTCCCCCGGCATTAACGACCTGAAACCCGGCTCCGTGCTTGGCTCGCCTCTCATGAGGGGAGACTTGCGCGCCGCAGCCATCGGCACGGTCACTGTCCGACACGGCGACCGCATCCTCGGATTCGGCCATCCCTTCTTCAACGAAGGCCCGAACACGATTCCTCTGAGCGGCGGCGAAATATTCCATTTCATGTCGACACTCAACTGGACTTTCAAGATAGGGGCGGTCGGCGATGTCTTGGGTAGCATCACCGACGACCGGCTTCCCGCGATTTCAGGAAAAATCGGGCTTATGCCGGAGTTCTTCCCGGTTAAAATAAATGTCTCTGACGCCTCCACAGGGTACTCGGCGAAATACGATTTCGAGGTCGCCAGAATAAGGGACATAGACGCCTCTCTGATGTTCGGCGCGGTCTCCACCGCCCTCGAACGCGCGTCCCTGCAATCCGAAGTGACCGCCAAAGTGAAGGTGAGTGGAAGGCTCGAAGGACACGACCGACCATTTGTTTTTGAAGATGTTTTCGCTCAGCCTCCCGGGAGCGTCTCGTTTGCTCCCATGTTCTATCTGGCGGACCTTCTGTACAATCCGTTCCGCAAAGTAGATATCAAAGACGTCAGGTTCGACATCGAATTATCGAGGGAATCCAAGAGTTGCGAGATTACGGCAGTGAATCTTATATCGAACAAGTTTCGCCCCGGAGACACTGTGAAGGCGGCGGTCAAGCTGAAACCCCATAACGCCGAGGAGTTCATGTCGGA
>JAKQBV010000251.1 GCA_029573925.1 bacterium | reverse complement strand
TCTCCTGCGTCTGTCGGTATCATGTCGATATAGACAAGCGGGCCCAGAATAGTCGAGTGCGCTGTAATGTACGCGGCGAGGTCAGCGATTATATTCTTCATTTGCCAAAGCCTCCCAGTTTTTTAACTCTCGCGCCTTCGCGTGTTCAAACCATTGCATTGATGCGTTAGGGTTTTTATCTTTGCTTTTATTCGGATACAGATAATACTGCGCCCTCGAATAAATCGCGTCCCATTCTACCGTCCCTGGTTCAGGGATATGCCCGCTCCGCATCAGTGTATCTTCTCGGCGAGGCACGTTGAAATTAGAATCCTTCAACACCTGTACATCAAGCGCGAGCTGTGCGCGGTCAACCCCGCTCTCAATCTTCCGCTTAATCGCGCTTTCATCAAGGTCAATTGATATTGTCATGACGCGCCAACCAATGCGAGACGAACGTGATGAACTCCGCCGTCCCCGGAAGGGTCGGAGATTTCACGGATTAAATACGACGCGCCGTAAACAATTTTTCCGTTCTTTTCGAATGTCTGTCCGGAAGGCCGGGATATAGACGAATCGAAATACAATGCGCCCTTGTCGTTCTTCTGCTCTCCGGTCGCAATCATGACGTTTTGTTTTATCTTCGAAGTAAAGCGAACAGCTGAAAGTGAAACCTTTGTACCATATGTCGGCTTCCCGCGCGCGTCAAGTCCGGTCACCGGATAATATTCAGCAGAGTGTGTAAGCATTATTTCGCTTATTGGCGCGCTCATTCTGCAACCCCTGGAACATTGTAATCCGCCGGAGCTTCGGAAAGCATCGACGGCGTATGCTGCCTGCGGTCTCGGTATTGTGATTGTACCTGAGTGATTACAACGCGCGCGCGCCGGTGTTTTTCAAGAGCCTTCTCTATTGTCTCAGGATACCCGGAGCCGCCGACTGCTGCGCGAGTGTAGGAATAACCTTCAATGTTTTCACTCTGATAAACGCTCGATCCTTTCTGCGCGCTCATTTGATACGTGATCATCTGCGCGGCGATGAGCTTTAGCGACGCGGGAAAATCCTCTGCGTCAGTATCAAAGCCGAACGAGTAGTTGCACGCCTGCACGATGTCATCCTGGACAAGTGGAATAAATGTCGATATGAGCGCGTCTTGCGTTGTGTCGGTTATTCCCCTGAGAGTTTTATATTCTGCAAGCGTGATTACTGCCATTTAATCATCCTTCTTGTTCTTCGTACCAAAACATTGAGAAATAAAAAACTGTGGAGTCGGTCTCTCCGATGTTCGAAAACTTCAAAGAATATGCCGTACCTGGCAAGAGAACAATCTCGTCATTCTCTCCGTTCTGTCCTCCAGATCTCGTGTTTGGTTTGCCGCCTGAACCAATAGATAGCTCGACAAGCTTTATCGACCCCTCTGCTGAAATAGTAGCTCCTGTTTTTACAGTAACAAGCGACTTATTCGAGCTGTTTCTGTTTCTGTTCAACGGTGTTGCAGCTGTTCCTCCTGTCATTTTTGAACCTTCTGCTATCGTGAACAACCCAAGATTCTTTGTGCTTCCGATACTTGTAGGCCTCAGGTGGACATATTTTCCGGATGGAGTAACAAAGCTTATGACAAAAGTTCCTGCTGCCGCTACGGACCCAGAGTTTCCGACAAGCGAGAATCCAAGCCCCTTGTGTATGTATGAATGATCGCTTGACAGTACAATCGGATACCCCGTGAAACCGTCTGCCTGTAGACTATGAACCCTGTTTCCCATTATCTTGCCTTTCCCGGCTTCCGTCCGGGCCTCTTCGCGGGCTGCACAGGCTGTTCCGGTTCTTTCATTTGCTCGTTTTCTTCCTGTGGTTCGTCTTTGGCTGGCTCTTCATCTGCTACGAAATAAACGCCTGGATGAGCGGCGAGCATCTGGCGCGCCACGTTATCAGGAAGCTCGAACAGGTGTGTCACCGATCCGTTAACCTTTTTCATCTTCATTTGATTCCCCCTTTTTCTATACCGCCTGAATCAAGCAGCATGAGAAAAGGCCGGAGCCATAAGCCCCGGCCAACCACTAGGCGTCTTCGAGTACGCGGACAACTCTTTTCGGATTGACCATTGTCATGCCGTAGAGGATGTCATACGCGACGTTCAGATTCAGCGTTGCGCTGTCGGTCCAGGTGGTAATGCGTACCGGGAGGCCCTGCACGTTTACGATGCTCGACATAGCGCCGGGCTTCGGAGCGGTTGCATAAGCGCGAGCAGCGAACGCGAGCGCACCGGGAGTGAACGCAAGAAGCGACTGTGTCGGCGTCACGGTGACAACCTTTTTATCCGCGGCGGAGCCGGCAAGCGCTGGCGTGAAGGTGATCGAAGTCGTATCTTTCGAAGTGACCTCGGTCGAAATAACGGTATGCCACGGTGTGCCGGTTTCGTCTGCGATCTTGAACATATCGCCCACGCGGATGGGTTTGGTGTCGTCGTCGAACCCGTTTACCACGATGGTAGTCGCTCCTGCGTCGTATCCCGCGGCATTGTTTACCGCCCCCGCAACGTCGGCGGGGGTGTACTTCGAGATGATGTTGTTTTCGTAGATGTCGAATCCGTACTGGCGGGTAATGCGGCCGTCGCGGATAACCGAGTTCGTCCCGTTGGTATCAACGTCGCGGAACACGTCGATCTTGCGAAGCGCGCCGATCATTCCTGGAGAGCCAACCAGGCGGCGGTCTATAAGGCCGACCTCATTCTCGGAGAGCTTCGTGGCAGCGTCGGCGATGTAGTCTTCAGAGATTCCTGCGGTTGCGTCAACGAAATACGGCGTCTTGAGGAGTTCAAGATACAGGTCTTTGTTGACAGCCTGCATGATAGATTTTGCCATGCTGGTTGCGTAGTTCTGGACCAGGTCGTATGCGCTCATCGAGAGTTCGGCGTCAGTGAAACCCTTTACGATCTGCTTCGACTTGTTCAGGATAACCTGCGCCTGTGTCTGTGTTACGGCGGAAGGCACAATGTTTGATCCCGGTGTCCAGTCGGATGCTATTCCGAAGTCGGGAGCGATCGGTACATTCACCGTGTCGCCAGCGTTTGCGAGTTTCGATTCAACCCCGCGAGAAACAAAGTTCTGGAGGTTGTACTGGCCGACGTCAAGCGCGTCGAATCCAGCAGCCCAGAACTCAGGATACAGGTAACTCATGTTCGAGTTCGCCATTTGTTTCCCCTTTCTTTATTCTTGAATCTGGAGCGGAGCGCCCGACTTTGCGGCTTCAAGCATGGCCTTTCGGCCTTCCGGAGTCTGCAAGGATTCGCGCGTTATCACTCCACCGGTCGCGCCCCCAACGGGAGCTTTCTGCGAGCCGTATTTTTCCAGTTCTTTCTTTACCGCGCCTTCGCGCCACGGTAGCAAAGTCTCGGAAAGGATGCGCAACCCTTCGTCCGTTTCGTCGTCGGTTGTCCCGACGTATTTGTCGATAAGCCCGATCGGAATGCCAATCTCATTGGCTTTCGCAATCGCGCGGTTCTTTTGTCGTTCGATCAAGGCCTCGCGTTTCGCGGCCTCGTTCTCTTTCAGTAGCTGTTCAACCTGCAATTCGAGCGGGCTTTTCTTGCCCTTCTCTTTTTCTGCTTCCAAGAGCTTCGGGAGGGTTTCCTCTCGCCATTTCTTTTCAGCGTCGGCAAGCCGTCTGTCACGGTCGCTCTGGTTGATAGCCTTCAGGAGCGGGTTTGATTCTACGAACCTTTCCGCGTCCTCTTTCGTGTTTACGAATACCGCTTTTGCAATATCCGCCTTGAATGCTTCCCGCTCTTCTTCCGGGAGCAAATCAATGTACTTTGTCAGCATAATATCTCCTTTCCCCGGAGCGCACCCCGAGAATGATAACCGCTTTCAAAGTGTATACTTTTTTATATTGTTATAAATTAGTATACACCTGTTCTGTTGTTTGTCAAGTGACGAAAACGCGTTCCCTCTGGTACTGCCGCGTTCTCCCGGTCTCGTCGATGAACTCGCGCAACGCCGCCTGATTCTCTTTCACCTTCTCGCGCCATACTGCCGCGCCCTGCGTGTCGCCTCCAGCCTTCAGGACAGACTCTTGCCGTTTCGCGTTCCTGATCTGTGACTCAAGCGCGCGCTGTTGCTGTGAAAGCTCATAGGCTTTATCGTTTGCCTTTTCCGGGTATGGCTTATATGTTTGCTTCGATACACCGGGAACAAACGGATACAGTATATGGCCGCAGTTTATCCCCTCTATTCCGTCAGGCAAGCCGTAGCTGGTTTCGCTTAATAGTGGGTAACCTGGCGTTTTACCGTATCTTGAATATATTTTCCCCTGATACGGCGCGCAGTTAGGCCGCGCTCCCATGTGACTTGATATTTCAACAAGGTCCGTCCCGAGCTGTTCGCCCATTATTTCCATCGTTTCCGAGACTACGCGCCCCTGGTTCGTCCTGACGACCATTCGCGCATACCCTTCAGGGCTCCATGCCCTTCCAGCCTTATCGTAAAATACGGTGAGCTTGTCGCGCGGTACATCCTTGACGGCTTCCTTGATAGCCTCATCAAGCGTACTGACGCCGGTAATGACGCGCATATTCGCCGTGTTGACGGCGTTAACGTATGTTCTTCCGGCTGACTGCGCGAGTGTTGACATTGATTCATTAATCCGCTCGTCTGTGGTGTTGATCCATGCAAATACCTTTTCAGCCAGCTCCGGCGAGTACTCCAGTTTATCTTTGTAATCCTTCGGGAGCCTGCTTTTCAGGCGTTCCATGATTCGCCGCGCGGCTCCTTCCATATCCTCACCGGCGGCTATCTTTATTTCCTTCCGCGCCTT
>JAKQBV010000240.1 GCA_029573925.1 bacterium | reverse complement strand
CACCGTGCAAGAGAGAACCACGCCGGATGTCGTCGGCGGGCCGCTAGCGGGAGCAAAAGCGCAACCTGAAACCACGGGCGGCTGATTCAAAGATTTATTGTCCGCAAACATCGAAGTGTTATTATTCGCCGATGTCACGGTAGCGGTCAGTCGCGTCGATGTCCCCCAGACAGACGCCTGAGGGATGGAGAACGAAATATTGCAGGGGAACGCCGCGCATGTCGTCACATTGTATGCCGAAGCAAACAAGAACGCTTCCCCCGCAGTCGTGTCGGGCGACACGGCGGGCGGATTATCTACGCTGAACACTTCAACCACGCAGGGCAGCGCCACAGTGCAACCGCTTGTTATCGGTGACTGGATAGTCATGCCGATATCATAATTCGCGCCGTTCGCCGCGATAGAGTTAATAATTGGAGGCTTGATTCCCTGATTAACTCCATCGGCCGTGCCGTTGAGTATGCCCGCAGTCGCGGCTCCGCCGTTGCTGAAAATCGAATTGCGGGAATATTTGTTGTATCTTGCGTCCCAGAGGGCCAACTGCGTGTTTATGCCATTGGTCGTGTTATAAGCGATAAGGTTCGCCTCGTTCGCTCCTGAGCCGCCTATGACGTTGCTTGATCCGTTGAAGATATAGATGCCTCGTCCGTTGGCGATCGCTCCCGTCAGAGCGGCGTTTGAGCCGATCGCGTTGCCCTTGATCGTGTGGCCGTCGGTCTGATAAATATAAATGCCGTGTTCGGTGTTGCCTGATATGACGTTGCTCGGACCTATTATATTGCCGTTGGCGTTCGTCAGGATGTAAACGCCGTATCTGTTTGGGGTTGAGGAGGCTCCGGTGTTTCCTATATAATTGCCTGTGATAGTGTTATTTGTCGCCGCTGCGGTTTCGAGTCTTATGCCCGCTTTTGCGGCCCCGTTGAACCTTATGATTTTTAACCCTTTGATAGTTCCGTTGCCTGCCTGCCAGACAAAGCCGTCGCATACGCCGCAAGATTCGCCTGATATCGTGATTTCTGGCGTCCCGTCGCCGTTGATATCTCCGTCGATGCTCGTTCCGTTTGCGGTCACCGTCGGAAGCTGAGTTAACGGAGTAATCGTCTGGCCCGAAAGAGCGGCATCGAAAGTTATGGCGAATCCGGGATTGCCGTTAGCGTATTCTATGCAGTGTCGCAGAGTTCCTATGCCGGAATCCGCCGCGCTGGTCACCTTCACGCAGTCTTCGGGCTGGACTTCCTTGTTCAGCGCGAACTTGGACGAATTGCTGTTCGTGTCCGTCAAGATGGCGGTCACATATTCGCCTTGAGCCACCGCGACGTTTGTGAATGTCGCGGCTCCCGTCCCGTCTGTCGTCGCCGTCCCAAGCAGATAAGGCCCTTCGCCGTACCCCGTTCCGTCCTCGGTAATGCCGAGAAGCGAATCAGTGACCTGATAAAGCGCCACTTCGCAACCGGAGCAGATCGGCGAGGCGGCGTTGACGGTTATGTTAAAATTTGCTCCTGCAGACAATATTGAACCTATGACCGGCCTTTGGATGCTCTCATTGGCTCCGCCTGTTATTTCGATTGGCTCGGTATACGGCACGAAAATCACGTTGTTGTCGTTCTGATAGACCAAAGCTCCAGAAAATTTGTTGTATCTTGTTCCGGCGCTCTCGACTAGTATTCCGCTCGCGTCGTTGTACGCTAACCTGACCGGATAAGTGGCGCTGTTGACAATCGTGTTGTATCTGGACGCCCCGGTCATCATTATCCCGTCGTTCGTGTTTCCTCTGTCCGTGTAGTCCTCGACAGCGGTGTTCTTTTGAGGCAGCCCGATACGGGCGTTCCTGATATTGACGTGCTGGGCGTTGTACATGTAGATGCCCTGAAGCTTATTGCCGGAAATCACATTGGTGTATTTGTCATCTCCGTCATAGCCTAACTCGGCCTTGTTGCCGGCGGCTCCGTACACGTCCGAAAAACTTATTCCGGGGCCGTGGTTGCCCCCGCAGGTCTGTTCGCACCTGTTCGCCGCGCTCAGGCACAGCCCCACGCAGTTCCCAGCCATGTGCGTCCCGACCGAAATCACTCTGTCAAGGAATATTCCGCCCTTTTTCGTGTCTGGCAGAAGAACATCGCCGTTGCACGCAATGACGTTGGACTCGCCCGCAGCGCCCCCCGGCTCAACCCCGATCGAGTTGTCCATAGTCCTTATCATGTATATCCCGCCGCCGAGATTGCTCGTCGAATTTCCCCCGCTCGAACAACTCCGCCCGTCTGTGGCGGTCCCGATATAGTTGCCTTTTATGGAAACCCCTTCGGCGTACTCGCTCAGCACAACGCCTCTGCTGAGGCCGCCGGAAATGACGTTCCTGTGTTGCGCAGCGTCCCCGCCGATGTCCACATTCATCGCCGCGCACGCAGCGCCGGGGCATCCGCCCACATGAATCCCGTAATAATTGCCCGCCATGTCGCCGTTCGTTTTGATTCCTATCGTGTTTCCGGTTATCGCGACCTGCCCGAACGCTTTGCCGTCCACCGCCACCGCCGCGCATCCGTACACCCTCGTCGTTAACGGGCCGGAGCCTTGCAAATCGTCGCAATCATTGTTGGCAAAATTGACGATTGTGAGATTTTTGATTGTCGCGTCGGCTTCCGTAATCTTGAAACCGTGGCAGTTTGCCGCGCTGCATCCGGCGCCGTCTATCGTTATCCCAAGAGCCTGTCCGTCAACAGAAACGCCGTCGGCGGTAATAGCGGGAAGCGGGTTCGGGCCTATGGCGATGGTCGCGCCTGCCAACGCCCCCGCGAAAGTTATGCTGCCATGTGTGACCGGTGTGGCGTTCGCCTTCGTTATGCAGTCCCGCAGCGTGCCCAGCCCCGCGCCGTCGGTCGAATCAGACACTATGGGACAAGTGTCCGCCTGCGGGCCTAGCCCGTCAGCCTTTTTGTAAGCGAAAAGAGTTTTCGACGCCGCGCCGCCGCATACCGCGAACAGCGTTTCGTCCGCGACCGCCATTCCGCCCGTCACGCCTGAACCCGCGCACGGAGCCACGCTCGACGTGACGCCCATTCCGTCCGTGTATATGCCGTATATTTTTCCGTCCTGCGCTCCCGCGTAAACGACGCCCGAAACATAGACTAGCGGAGCGTTCACAGCGGCCCCGCCGGGTATCTGCACGCTTTCAGTTATCGTTCCGGCGGCGTTTATCTTGTACACCCATCCGCCATCGTCTGCCGCGTAAAGCGTCGACGCCGATTCCACCCATGCCGCCGACCCCGTGAAATTTTTTCCATTCGGGTTCGGCCTGTTCCACACTGAGGCCCCGCTCGCCGTAAGCGAATAGATAGCCTGTGGAGTCGCCACTATCAGATTGTTCGACGCTACGATTATCGATTTTATTTCCTGCACGCCCGGCAACGTGGCCGACGCCGCCTGCGTCCCTGTCATAGTGTCAAACGCGAAGATATTGCCGGCCGTGTCCCCGACGAACAGAACGCCGTCGCCCACCGCTAGCGGTGCGCTTACCGCCGCGCCGCCCTGCCCCTTCACCTTCCACCTCAATGCCCCGTCGGACTTGTTGACCGCGTGGACTATGCCATTCACATCCGCAAAAAACAAGAAGTCATAAGTCGCCGCTACCGGGCTGAGCATAGCTGTAGGAGGCAGACTTATCGAAGCAGTGGCGGACTCATTGGGCGCGGCCCAGAACGCCGAACCGTCGGAGACCCGATGCGCGTAGACCTTCGAGCCGGACACAGTGTACAGAGCGTCTACGCCGCCAGAAGAAGCGACCGCGCCCGCCGAAGCGACAGGCCCGGCTCCCGCTGCGGCGGACCACGCGGGCGAGCCGTCCGTCTCGTTGTACGCCGCTACCGTCCCGTCGGACAGTCCGAGCATTACGACGCCGTCTTTCGCCACCGGAGCCGCCGTTGTCGCCTGAGCCAGAGGCTTGCTCCATTTCTGCTCGAACGGCACGAACCACAGCGAATCCACGCCTGAAGTCGATTTTCTGCGCTCGTCGCAGTTGAACATCGGCCAATCGTCGCCGCAAACCGTCATCTCCGGCCATTGCTCCACATCCAGCGAAACGGAGGCGGGATACCCGGTGGGGACGGCTCCTTCGGCGTCCTGTATATGCGCCGTCGCCGTCTTGGTTCCCGGAGCAAGCCCCGGCGTCGAGCGGATCGCGCCGGCCCCGAACTTCATATCCGCCGCGCCTCCGCTCTCATGCGTAAGCGCCAAGGCGGCATCTCCATTGACATTCGTCAAATCCAGACTGGCGGTCGTTATGTCCGCCGTCCCGTTATAGTCCTTCACCGAAACGGTGAAGCGAGTCGCGCTCACGCCGTTGTTGAGAATGAATGGCGGGTCAAAAACAGCGGCTGATGTGATTTCGGGAACAAAGTTGTCGCATTTGACAGGCAGGCCGGGCGCGAACCACGCCGAACGGGCGTTCGCAGCGTCCACCGTCCTCACGTTGAAATA
Source organism: bacterium (assembly GCA_029573925.1). Taxonomy (GTDB): domain Bacteria; phylum UBP15; class UBA6099; order UBA6099; family UBA6099; genus UBA6099. Next base: position 2,178 of record JAKQBV010000240.1, on the reverse strand, counting down.
GTAACTGCCGTACGGCGCGTTAAACTCTTGATCATAGCCGAGCGAAATGTCAATTTGATACGTGTTCCCGCCTCCGAGCGAGCGAGAGCGCAGATAGTTGCCCATCCGAGACACCGCCGCTCCAGACCACCTGTCCGGCTGCGCCGCTGACGGCGCGGCGACATTGTGCTCCGTCAGCCTCAAATCGTATGTCAGAAGATTCTTGATCGTTCCTGCCTCGACGTCGGTTCCCTTTTCCCAATTCAGACGAAGAACGCCTGCGCCCGCGCTTTCGATCACCGAACATCCGGCTGTCGAAGGCGCTCCCGGCGCGGTATTCCCGCCTGCCGTGTCATTTATCCATATCTCGTTTGAGATGTAGTTCCCGCCTGCTATCGCCAAGTCAGGATTCCTGTTTCCCGTAAAATCTCCGAATGACACATCCATTGAGTATTCCGGCAGGTCGAGTGTTTCCAGCTTATAGGAGAAAGCGCACGCCTGCGGGTCGGCGGCGGACGTGAACAGCCGCGCCTTTTTATTCTCTATCGTCCCGGCCACTATTTCGGGCATTATGTTGTTTTCTGTTTCCGCGACCGTCAGCGAGTAGAACTTCGTCGCGGGCGTGGTCGTCAGAGCCTGAAACGCCCCGGCCACAGTCCCGTCTCCCTCTCCTCTGAAAATCCTTATCCCTCCGTCGGCCTCGTTGTTGGCTACTATCACGTCCCAGTCGCCGTCGCATATCTCCCCGCCGTCGGAAACCTCGGCCACTATCAGCGTGTTGGAGCCGGCAGGCCCGAATTGCGCCGACATGTCGTATGTCCCCGTCGCCGGATTGTAAAGGTATATTCTGTTCTGCGCGTTGAAATTGGCCTCGACGAAATCGAGGTAATGATCTTCCGCGCCTCCGGAAGTCCGGTTGAAGTACGCCACATCCACTCTCTGCGTGTTCGCCTGAGAGCCGACTTCGACCCCGGCGGTCTGGAACATTCCGGGATTGCCGAGAGCGTGCAGCGTCTCGTCATATTTAAAAATCCGGTTGCGGTTGGTTAAGGCCGCGTCGCTTCCAAGAATGTCCATCCTCATGTTGCGGGTCATATCAGCAAAGACTATGGATGTTCCGTTGCATCCGGGAGAGCAAAGCTGTTGGCTGATAGAGAACAAGCCCGCGCCATTGTTTTTGAAAATCTTGAAACCGCCGTTGGAAAGACAGGCGGTTCCGAGGTCGAGGTCGCCGTCCCCGTCTATGTCGGCCAGCGCCATGTGATTAGTGTTGCAGCCGTTCGGACTGAATGTGGAAATGAGCGAGAATGAGCCGTCCCCCGCGCCCCGGTACGCCTTGAAAGGCAACAGGCCGTCCACCCCTCCGACTATGATGTCGTTCACCCCGTCGCCCGTGATGTCGCCGACCACAAGCCGATCATAGCCGTAATCGCCGGTCAACACGACGTCGCCGCCCGCAGGCGCGGCGAAACCGGACACCGTCATCGGCGGCGGCGTTTCTCCGGGGGCCAGTATCGTCACGACGGCGTCCCGGCGCAATTCCCCGGCGCGCGCCGTCAGCATCGCCTCGCCTTCAAGCAGCGCCGTGAACTTCCCATCCGGAGTTATCACCCCGTGCGGACTCGCCAATTCCCATGCTATGTTGATCGGATATATTTCGCCGTCGCCGAACTGGCCGTATGCTTTGAACTCGAACGTTTCGCCCACCCGCATGAACGCCGGTATCCCGCCCATCCTTATCATGAACAGCCCGTCTAGGCCGACGCTTACGTATGCCTTCGCGGACGCGTTCCCGCCCCGGCCGTCGGAGACCGTCAGCCTGACAGCGTACTCCCCGCGTATCGGCGGGGCCGTCCACTTCGCCGTCGCAGCTGCCCCCGGCGCCAGCGCGCCGAAATTCGATTCCCATTTATATGTCAGCGCGTCCCCGTCCGGGTCGTAAACCTGCGCCGAGACATCAATCGTCGCGCCCGGCGAAACCGAGTCGGGAATCGCGTATATCGCATATATCTGCGGAGCCGCGTTTGCCGGTGACACCGCCGACATGAGTCTTTCCAAGTTTATTCTGCCGAGAGCCGGATAGGCTCCAGACACCGGGTCGGCTGTTTCCTTTAGAAACGCCGCCACTTCATCATTTGATGCGGTCGGCCGCGCTGGTTTCTGGGGCGGCAGGATTGATAATCGGCGCGCGCCCGACCG